>NZ_MSJL01000004.1 GCF_001921825.1 Streptococcus acidominimus | reverse complement strand
TGTTCTTTTAACTCAGACGGGTAGTGTTTCCAAGTTCGACTCTCCTTAAGACCATCGATACCGAACTTCTCATATTTCATTTTCCAAGACTGGATTGTTTGATGATCGACCTGATATTGTTTACTGATCTGGGTAAGCGACTGTTCTTGGTTAAGGAATAAGCAAACAATTTCTAACTTTTCTTCTACTGATTTTGGACTTCTTTTGGACATGTGAAAACTCCCCTTATAGTGTCTAGTGAATTTTTGTTTTTTCACTGTCCACTATATGGGGAGTATATCAAACTTCTAAGAGTTTTTGTTCTTTGGTAAACAAGCTCTAACATTACAATTTTTCTTTTACGGATAGGGTTTGTCTACATTCTGAAAGTTTGGCTTTTCCTCAAACTTTTTCTTTCTTTCGAACAAATACCAGTTTCTTATCCTCTGACAAATCCGCCCGATAGACAAAGCCGTCAAAGGTGAGTTGTCGGAGTTCATCAAGGCTCTGAACATTCTCTTCTGCCATCAGAGAAACCAAGCGACCGCGTCCTTTCTTGGAGATAGTCGAATGGATCTTCAACTGCCCCTCCTGATCCTCCATAAAAACAAGCTGCACCATACGCTTTTGAATAGTTGGTGAAAAGACCTGCTCAAATTCAGATGAGGAAAGGGAGAGAATCAACTCTTCATCTGCTACCTGCTCGTCATACTGACTTCGCCAAAATTGCTTGAGTGATTGTCCCTCTATCTTGAGCTGACCCTGAAAATCCAGACGGTGAGGAGAAATGAGGGTGAAAGGCGTAATCAAGCCATAAAAACCAGTCGCAATCAAGACATGCTGGGTAAGATAATCCTGCTCTGCTTGGCTCAAATCCCTGCGCTTCATATAGCGGTACATCAGACCATCATAGAGGTTCCAAGCTGGATAGGACTTAGCCTGCTGGTGAGCCATCCGATACCAGCGATCAGCTTCTAGCTCTGCCTTATCTTCCCTCAATTTATAAAAGGTTGCCAAGTCTGCCACCGACAACTGCCGCAAAGCCACTAAAATAGTTTGGCTCTTTTCAGACAGGGGAGTAAAGGGATGATTTTCTAAATTTGTATTTAATTCTTTTGCATTAGGAAGTAAGATTTTCATATTGTTGATAATACCACTTTCACACAGAATTTGCTAATTAATTGACCTTCCATCAAAACTCTTGAAAACTATCCTTTTGATTTCTAAAGAGTATCCGAAGCGCATTTCTTTGAAAATCTTATAATCCCAGCATTTCGTCTGTCAATTCAGAACTTGACTTTCCTGCGTAAAATTCCATGTCTCTAAGACCAACGATTTTTGAAAGAAGAGAGGCTGGGAATTGGTGAATAGATGAATTGTATTCTTCGACAAGATTGTTGTAATGCATCTTCCATTGCGCTAAACCATTTTCTGTCTCAATGATTTCATTCAGTAAGCGTTCAACATTTTTATTTGCCAACAACTCGGGCATCCCTCTAAGGAACTGTCCGAATTCTTCAGAGGTCTCAATTTTAGAAGATTTCATCACCGTTTTTTCTTCCACTCTCCTCACTTTAGATACTGATTTCGTTATATCAATCATTGACTCTTTTTCAATCTTCTGATGTTTCTCTACAAAACGGGTAGCCTTATCTAAGAGTGCCTCATTTCGCTCCTCAACAATCTGAATTTGACTCCTGCTTGACTTAACCGATTGCTCTGCACGGCGAATATGATTATACTCCATAATTAAAAACAGGATCAGACTTGTCACTAAACCTGCTAACAAAATAAAACCAGGAAATGGTTCGCGAATAGTTTCCTCTTCAGCTGGTCCAACAATACTTAGAATAATAACCCATAAAAGCGTCGATAAAATAACGAGGCCAATTCCTTTTAGTAATTCAAGCAAGATATTTTTATTTTTCATCATTTCCTTCTTCCCAATCTTAAACTTCATTGTTTTTAATAGAATATTGTAGCTCTTACTACAATTACATATCTAGCATACCAAAACGAACAATAAAATTCAATCGATATGCATTTATATATACCGCTATTCATGATAGTTCCTGCGATTTTGTCCTAGTTGGATTATCGTTCTGGTGGAGACAAAGATATCCCTATTTACTCTTGTATAACTTTCCTTGACTCCTCGAAATACATCTTACTCTATTCCCTTAATATATCACAATACTATTATATAACAACAATACTTATTCTTCTCTTGCTTTTTAATTGATAAGATGATATTATCTAGTTATGATAACTAGATAATAAGGAGTAGATAATGAATTCTTTACCCAGCTGGCAACAATTACCCGATTTGGATCTCTATTTAGATCAGGTCTTGCTCTACATCAACCAACAGACCCGTCCCTTTTTGGCAAGCTATGAAAAGCCTCTTACAGCTTCAATGGTCAACAACTATGTCAAACATGGCTATATCCCAAAACCAAGCAAGAAAAAGTATAATCGCTCACATCTGGCGCGTCTCATCATTCTTAGCATCTGTAAGACGATTTTTCCCATTGCAGATATTCAAGAAATCATTGATGTCCTAAAAGAAAAACAGGAAGCTGCTGACCTCTATAATGCCTTTGTGGAGTGTTTTTCAGGAATTGAAACAGCAGAACAACCACTCATTCTACAAAAGGCTTGTCAGACCATTCAGTCTTACCAAGAAACGCTTGCACTCATTCCAAAATTGAAAGGAGAAACCAATGAACCAAAGTTTTAAACTCTCCCTGCCCCTCTCCTTTGGAGAAGAGGTAGGCAATGCTGTTACCCATGCTGTCAGTGCCTTTTTAATGCTGTTACTACTCCCCTTTTCTGCTATTTATAGCTATGAACAGGCTAGTTTGATTCAGGCGATTGGAGTGTCTATTTTCATCATTAGCCTCTTTCTTATGTTTCTTTCCTCAACCATTTACCATTCTATGGCATACGGTTCGACCCACAAATACATTTTGCGAATCATTGACCATAGCATGATTTACATTGCAATTGCCGGTAGCTACACACCTGTTCTCCTAAGTCTCATGTCCAATTGGCTGGGCTACCTTTTCTTGAGCATCCAATGGGCAACAACGATTTTTGGTATTCTCTATAAAATCTTTGCCAAAAAAGTTAATGAACGCTTCAGCCTTGTCCTCTATCTGATGATGGGGTGGCTGGTCGTCCTTATCCTACCGCAGGTAGTCAGCCAGACAGAGCCTAGCTTCTGGTTTCTCATGCTGGCAGGAGGAATTGCTTACAGTGTAGGGGCTATCTTCTACGCCAAGAAAAAACCATATTTCCATATGATTTGGCACCTGTTTATTATTCTAGCTAGTCTCTTGCAATATGTAGCTATTGTCTTTTGCATGGTATAATATGTGACATATAAACAAGATACAGAGTACGTTAAAAAACTCAAAGCAAAAATAGAAAATCTGACGAGTGAAAAGCTCCTGTGGAGGTTTTCAGCCTATTCCCTGAAGGAAACACAGTTGTAACTAACAGCTAGAGCTAGAACATCTGTATCTCTATTTTCCGAGCTTTTAGCCCGTGTTCAATTACAAAAGTTAAACGAAATAACTATATAGCCGTTTAGTTTATTTTTAGTACTAGGCAACGAGCGCAGGTAGTACTGGGGTACAGCAAGACGAGTTAACGAAGTAATAAAAATATAAACTAAATGACTATACTACTCCATAGGGGGACAGATATGACAAGTAAATACCAACAGATTATGCAGGATATTATTGCAGGTATTGAAGAACATCGCTTCAAGCGGGGACAAAAATTGCCCTCTATCCGCCAATTTAGCGAGCAATACCATTGTAGCAAGGATACCGTCCAAAAGGCTATGCTAGAGCTGAAATACCAGAATCGGATCTATGCGGTCGAAAAAAGCGGCTACTATATTCTGGAAGATCAAGATTTTCAAGACAAGACGCTCGCACTCAATCCTGAAGATTTCTTACAGCTACCGTACGAGGACTTTCGCACCTGCGTCCACGAAAGCCTAATTGGACGGGAAAATTATCTCTTTAATTACTATCACCAGCAGGAAGGCTTGGAGGAATTGATTGCCTCACTCCACCAGTTGCTCATGGACTACCATGTCTATTGCAAAAAAGAACAGATAGTCATTACGGCGGGAAGTCAGCAAGCCCTCTATATCTTGACCCAGATGCAGTTGAGCTGGGATAAACAGGAGATCTTAATCGAAGAGCCGACCTACCACCGGATGAAAAATCTGCTGGAACAACAGGCACTCCCCTATCAAACCATTGAACGAACGCTGGACGGAATTGATATAGATCAACTAGAACAGATATTCAAAAGTGGGAAGATTAAATATTTCTACACCATTCCCCGTCTCCATAATCCCTTAGGAACAACCTACGATAGTGAGACCCAGCAAACCATTCTCCAATTGGCTGAAGCATACGACGTCTATGTGATTGAAGATGATTATCTGGCAGATTTTGACAGTACAAAGACCCTGCCACTTCACTATCTTGATGACAACAACCGTGTCATCTATATCAAATCCTTTACTCCCTCCCTCTTTCCTGCTCTGCGCTTGGGGGGCATTGTCCTGCCCCATCACCTGTGTGAGAAATTCTTGCAGCACAAAAGCCTGATTGATTACGATACTAATCTCATCATGCAGAAAGCCTTGTCGCTCTATATTGATAATGGCATGTTTGCTCGTAATACCCGTCAGCTCCACCAGCTAAAAGAGGAGCACACAGCCGTCATGAAAGAGATCCTATCTCAATATCAGCTTCCCTATCCCTACCACCTTGCCCATGAACTGTTGACTATTCAGCTTCCAAAAGGTAGGATAACCGCCCGTCTCAAACATGGGCTGACCGAGGGGCAAATCATCCAAGGACCATCTTGGGACTACTTACAGTTGCCGTATAGTAAAGCCTTTGAGAAAGAAGTGCAAACCATCAGTAAGAAATTAAAACTTAGCTAGAACTAGAGCTAGCTAAGTTTTTGATGTATAGGTATCAATCCTAGAAAACCTGAAGGACAACTGGATTGTCCCCTGTTCCCCAGTTTGAAAATAAAGCTGGTAGTAGGAGCTGATACTCTATAAAAATCAAAATCTGGAACTGGCTAAAGCTGAAACAGGTATGTCCCAAAGAGAGGCATACTTGACACGAGTTGCACTCGTTCTAGCTCCTACCTTCAACAGTCTATTCCTAGACTGGGTGACACGAGTTACACTCGTTCTAGCTCCTACCTTCAACAGTCTATTCCTAGACTGGGCGACACGAGTTGTACTCGTTCTAGCTCCTGCCTCCAACAATCTCTCCCCAGATTGTTGGAGCAGGTAGAACTCTGTTCTTTCTTGTTTTAAGGGAACAGGCTAAAAAACTCCACTGGAGCTTTTTACTCAGTAAGGCGAGTTAACAACGTCAGATTTTGATTTTTGACGAGTATGAAATACAAAGTGTATCAACTCTCTTTATTCTCTGCGCATAAACAGATAGTCATCTTCGATAGTATCAGAGGAATGAAATCCTTGCTTCCTCCAGAAGCTTTGGGCTTTTAAGTGCTGGACATGAACAGGGAGCGAAATACGGCTTGCTTGGTGTTTTTCTTGCAGATGGCGGATCGTGAGCTGCGCAGCTTGACTGCCATAGCCCCGACCTTGAAAGGCATCATCAATTAAGAAGTTAATAATTTGTGGATTTTCTTTGGCTACATAGATCGAAACATAGCCGATAAGCTGGTCTTTATGATAAATAGCAAAAACTTCCATATTATCTTTATAGAGCCAGGCTTCCGCTAGCGAATACAAGACAGAATCCACAAAGTCTTCCTCGGCAACACTTGCCGTCAAATCAATACAGGCTTGAAAATTTTCTTCATCAATTGTCTTTAGTGTAATCATTTTTCCTCCCTAATCTTACCCACCGGATGATCTTGTTCTAGTGATTGTTGAGAATCATCAAACTGTTATACTCAATAAAAATCAAAAAGCAAACAAGGAAGCTAGCCACAGGCTATACTGATGTACGGCAAGGCGACGCTGACATAGTTTGAATTTGATTTTTAAAGAGATAAGGAAATGAAACTTGAACTAAAAACTACTGCTTTACCTCGTCAACTTTCTATTATTATATAGAGTATAAGGTCGCACCAATAGCCTTGATCTGCTCGACACTTCCCAAGTCATAGACATATTGAAAGCCTTCATCGCGCAAGAGTTTGGCTGCTTGTGCTGACATGACGCTATCTGAACCATAGAGATAGATCGGCACATCATGCACCACGGCTGGAAATTCCTGCTTGCGTAGGCTTGATAAGGGATAGTGCTCCGCGATACCGATATTGCCTAGCTGATATTCAATAAAAGATCGGACGTCGTAGCACTTTGCACCATTTTTTACAGCCGCAGCCACCTGCTCAAAACGAATCTGGTAAGTCTGCGCATCCTGACTAGCTTCAGACCATTTTATTTCGTCACTAGGGTGGGGAGCATATTGTCTCACGGCTGTCTTTTTCTCAATCGGAGAGAAAGAATTTACATACCGATATCCTACTAAAACAGCAGTAAACACCAGTACCAGTAAGATCAAACGTGATTTTTTCATTGCTGTTGTCATTCTAGTTATCAAGAATATTCAAGGTTGGAAATAAGACTAGCAAAGCTAATCTCCGATAAGTCGAAGGTGGTTGAAATCGTTGCTAGCTATTCCTTATTATTTCAAGGAAATAGGCTAAAACCTCCACTGGAGCTCTTAGTCCAAGTTCAATTCATCAAGATAAGGTAACAAGGTATCCTGTTGATTTTCAACGAGTATAGTCATTTAGTTTATATTTTTATTACTTCGTTAACTCGTCTTGCTGTACCATTGAGAAAAGTTACACTTTTCTTATCTGTCACTTGAAATAGTTATCAACTATTTCAACTACCTGCGACTCGTTGCCTAGTACTAAAAATAAACTAAACGGCTATATAAAACGGCAATCGACTCAAGTTCCTAGCCTTTTCAATGTCAGTTAAACTTCGTATCCCATCAGGAGACCATTTTCTTCTGCATAAAAGCTACAAAGACCAGAAGTGGGCAGAGCTTCGATCAAGGCATTGGGATACCTATTATGCACCAATTCTGAAAATTGCTGGCAAAATTTCTCGTTATTACGATGAGCAATCACGACACGGCCACCCTTGTAGCCTGCTTTTAAAAGTTCTTCAAAGGCTATGGTGACAGACTTTTTATGACCACGCGCCTTTTGTAATAACTCGAGCTTACCTTCGCTACTTGCTTCACCGACCATACGGATATTGAGGAGCCCAACGACTGCTCCAACCAGCTTACTCAACCGTCCATTTTTAACCAGATTATTTACCTTAGCAAGAACAAAGAGCAACTTGGTCCTCTTTTGGTATTCAGTAATAGCTGACACCACTCCGTCATAGTCCAATCCTGAAGCAATCAAGCGGTTGATTTCTCCAACTAGCAAGTCCATTTCTCCACCAGCAGAAAGGGTATCAATCAAGTGAATATTGACAGCTGGATGTTCTTCTAAAAACATTTCTCTCGCAACGCGAGCACTATTGTAGCTACCAGACAAGGAACCCGTCAAGGTCAAGACAATCACATTGTCTGCGCCCTTGTAGGCTTGTTCGTAAGCCTGTGGGCTTGGACAGGCTGAACCTGCCGCATCAGATGATGCATACATCGCTTCCATCATCTGATCAATATCGAGGGTTGCATCATCAAGGAACTGTTGTTCCTCAATTCGTACTGTTAGCGGAACGATTTCAAATAAGGTGTCTGGCGCGAGATTCGCTAGTTCTTTGTAATCACATCCTGAATCTGCAACGATTTTCCATTTAGCCATAAAGGTATTTCCATTCTATTAAGTGATGAGGCTAAGATTTTTATTTGACAAACAAACTATCTTGCTTTACAATTATATCATGAAACAAGAGGAAGTGAAAGCATTTTCTTTTCGGTTGTAACAACCAGTTTTGCACCGATCCATAAGATTCGATTTCTCTCTTTATCCCTCATTTTATTTTAGGAAAGGCACGCTATGAAAAAACGGACAATTTCTCCTAAATCTTTAAAAAATTTATCTCAATCCAACAAAGAAATCAATCAACTAACCCGTGAATCCATTGAAACAGCCCTCCTTTTCCTGCTAGAAAAAAAGGAGATGCGGCAAATCTCCATTTCTGAATTGGTTAGAAAAGCAGGTGTTTCCCGCAATGCTTTTTATCGAAATTATAAGTCGAAAGAAGAAATTTTAGAATTAGCGTATGAACGAACCTCCCAGCAGCTCATGGATAAATGGCACCAGCTGCAAAAAAAAGTACAGGAAGATGGAATGCAGCAGAGTTTTTCAGACTTTATCCAGCAACAAAAGGGCAAGGTCGAAGACACGAAAGCCTTTTCCAATATTAGTCAGTGGATTAAGGAGAAGACCAATCAGTTGAATAATCGGTAACACAAACGGAAGCTGGGATTTTTGACCTACTCCCCTTATAGTGGACAGTGAAAACGAACATTCACTGGAAACGATGAGGGGAGTTTTTCTATGTCCAAAAAGCCCTAATCTCTCATTGACCTATAAAATAAAGGTGGGTGTTCTAACTTCAGCCAGTTACAGATGAGACTTCCTTTCGTAAACAAGCTATTTCATAGATATAGAACTGACTTGAACCACTCCCAATCCAACCCCAACATATAAGGAGTGAGGAAAAATCAGACTCTTGTGAGTCACCGATTCTTATCCCACTCCCTACATTCTATTTCGTTTTTCTTCCCAATTCCTTTGTCCGTTTAATCGCTGCCTTAACAGCCGATAGGATGGCATAGCGCAAGCCCTCTTTTTCCAGTTTGACGACACCCGCAATGGTAGATCCTCCTGGTGAGGTGACCTCTTGGCGCAATTGGGCTGGATGCTTGCTGCTATTTAAGACCATTTGAGCAGAGCCTAGTAAGGTTTGAGCAGCCAAGTACTTGGCATCATCAGCGGTCAAGCCGTGAGCCACTCCTGCATCCATCATCGCTTCAATCCATTGATAGACAAAGGCTGGTCCACAGCCTGCCAGAGCTGTTGCAGTATCCATCAATTTTTCCTCTACCTGCTTGACCTGCCCTGATTTGGAGAGAAGCTGCTCGGTCACAGCTGCCAATTCAGGATTGATCAGAGCATAGGTCGTCATTCCTTGACCAATCGCGACTGGGGTATTAGGCATAATGCGGACAATTTGGCTAGCCGGTAGATGCTGACTCAGCTGCTCCAGACTGATACCCGCTGCCATGGAAATCCACACAGCAGAAGGATGGTGTTGTAGCCTATCTTCCAAACCTTTCAAAAGAGGGAAAAGCACGTGTGGCTTGACCCCTAAGAAGATGACATCTGCTTGCTGCACAAGCTCACTATTTGACAGAATACGTCCCCCTGCTTGTGCCTGCACCTTTTCTGCCTGATTTTGGTTGTGATTGCTAAGAAGCACTTCTACTCCCTCCGTCTTTGAGACGGCAAGGGCAAGGGCTGAGCCCATATTTCCTAGACCGATAAAACCAACTTTCATACCGATTCCCTTCTAGCGTACCTGACCGGTACCTGTAATAATATACTTGTAAGTAGTCATTTCACGCAAGCCCATTGGACCTCGGGCATGCATTTTTTGCGTGGAAATGCCCAATTCACAGCCCAGACCAAATTCACCCCCATCTGTAAAACGAGTAGAGGCATTGACATAGACAGCTGCTGAATCCACAATTTGGGTGAAATAGGCGGCAGTCTCCGTATTTTCCGTTACGATAGCTTCGCTATGACCCGTTGAATGCGTCGCAATATGAGCCGCTGCTGCTGCCACATCAGCGACTACTTTCACAGCTAAGATATAATCTAAAAATTCTGTATCAAAATCCACTGGTCCTGCTAAGTACGCCTGTTTCAAGTAGGGTAGCGCCACTTCATCTGCCCGTAATTCTACCTGACCTGCCAATTGCTCCTCTAGTATCGGTAAAAACTTGGCTGCAATGGCTTGATGAACCAGAAGCACCTCGGCTGCGTTACAGACAGACGGACGGCTAGTCTTCGCATTGATGACAATTGATACCGCCTTTTCAAAATCCGCTTCTTGATCCACATAAACATGGCAGATCCCCGTTCCTGTCTCAATGACAGGCACTGTTGCCTGCTCCACCACTGCTTGAATCAAACCTGCTCCTCCGCGCGGTACCAACAAATCAATCTTGCCTTTTGCGGTCATTAGTTCATGAGCCGAAGCGCGACTGGTATCCTGTACCAATTCAATCACCTCGGGCGCAATCCCAGCCTTTACCAAACCAGCTTTCAATGCCGTTACAATTTCTTGACTTGAATGAAAGGCTTCTTTTCCACCGCGAAGAATGACCGCATTCCCACTCTTGATGGCTAACGCTGCTGCATCAGAGGTCACATTCGGTCTGCTTTCATAAATCATTCCAATCAGACCAAAGGGGATAGACTTTTTCTGAATCTGAAGCCCTTTGGTTGCGTGATAGTCGTCAAGGATAAGGCCGACAGGATCAGGTAGGGCAATCAAGGCGCGAACCCCATCTGCCATCGCCTGCACTCGTTCTGCCGTCAAGAGCAAGCGGTCCTGCATGACAGGGGCAATCTTGCCTTGAGCCTGCTCCATATCACGAGCATTGGCTACTAGAATCTGCTCACAATTTGCTTCTAGCTGGTCTGCCATAGCAGCAAGAGCAGCATTTTTTTGCTCGGTAGTCGCCAGATTGATGGCAGATTTATGTGCCAAAAGGCTTTCTATTAAGTCCTGCGTTGTTATCATAACTTCTCTCTTCCTTTCTATAAACTCACCCAATCGTTTCGGTGAATAAAGATCCCCTCTGCCTTTTCAGTGATCAATTTTTTCTCCAATTCTTCCGAAGACAGTTTCACCCGACCTTTGCCGATAATCCGATGTGTTTCCTGATCATAGACAGATACAATATCGCCAGTCTGAAAAGTCCCCTCAATAGCCTGTATTCCTGCTACAAGTAAGCTGCGTCCTTTTTTCAACATGGCTTCTGCAGCACCCTGATCAATTTCCACAGAGGCTTCTGTCCGAGCATAGAACGCTAACCACTGCTTCCGTTGGTTCATGGCCTGTCTATCTGCTAGAAAGAGAGTGCCTTTGTTGCTCTGTGTCGCCGCTTCTAGTAGGGCTGTATCCTCTTTTGACGAGCAGATAAAGACAGGTACGCCCGATTTCGTCGCAATCTGCGCTGCCTGTAATTTGGTGGTCATACCTCCCGTTCCATTGGAGGAACCTGCTCCTGCTGCCATTGCAAATAGCTCTTCACCAATCTCTGCAATTTCTGCCAGATGTTCTGCCCTAGGATCTGTATTGGGATTAGCAGTATACAGACCATCTACATCTGTCAACAGAACCAGTAAGTCTGCTTTTAGGAGTGAGGCAACTTGGGCAGATAAGGTATCATTA
Organism: Streptococcus acidominimus; assembly: GCF_001921825.1. Taxonomy (GTDB): domain Bacteria; phylum Bacillota; class Bacilli; order Lactobacillales; family Streptococcaceae; genus Streptococcus; species Streptococcus acidominimus. Next base: position 64,157 of record NZ_MSJL01000004.1, on the reverse strand, counting down.
TCCCCAACCTTGATTTCCTCAATGGCAATGGTATCATTTTCATTGATGATAGGAATGGCACCTTGCTGTAATAAAACTTGCAAGGCTTGAGAGGCATTTTGATAGCGCCTAGCGTCTGCAAAATCGTCCTGAGTTAGGAGAACCTGCGCTGACACAATCCCGTCTTTCATCAGATTCTGGGTATATTCCTCAATCAACAAGCCTTGACCAACCGCAGCACTGGCCTGCTTTTCAGCAATCTTGGTCGGTCGCTTGTCAAAGCCCAAACGGCGAAAACCAGCTGCAATAGAACCTGACGTCACTAAGACCAGCTGGTAGCCCTGCTGATGAAGTTGAGCCAGTTGATTGGTAATGCGGGCGATTTTAATCCTATCTAGACTACCATTTTTCTGGGTGAGAGAGCTGGTTCCCACCTTAAATACAATTAACTTCTCTTTCATACACTCTCCTCATTTCTTCACCAATACTCAATGAAAGTCAAAAAAGGAAATTGATACCTAAAGCTAGCCGTATCTGTAAGCAGTTGCTAAAACTGGACAGCTAGGCTTTTTTCCCGAGCTTTTAGACCAAATGCAATTACATCAAGTCAAGGAGACAAAGTAGCATTTTAACTTTCAAATAGATAAGGAAAAGTATAGCATATTTCCTGCATTTTGACCATTGCTTTTGTGAGGTGAGCGTCGCTGAAAAATAACAGTAGACTAGATTTGAGCTAACGAAAAGGAGTAGCCCCTCCATGAGAGAGCCCACTCCTTTTTCTTGTAGCTGACCTTTAGTGGTCGTCTAAATATTGCTCTAGATAGTCTAGAACACATTCTGGCGGAAGTCCCTCCAGCTGGTATTCTTGCCCTAGGAAATGCTTAATCTGCTGACCATACTGCTTATCGATCAAACGATTGTCCAGCAAAACAACACAGGACTTCTGATTCGCCGAGCGGTTACTCCGTCCGATAGCCTGTTTTAATTTCAACATCATCATGGGTAAATGATAGTCGTAAAAAGGATTCTTCTTCTCTGCTTTCAGCCGTCGATTCACCTTGCGGACAAAGCGATCTTGGGGATTTTCAAATGGCAGACGAGGAATCACTTGAATCATCTGCACTTGTTCAGCAAAGTCTACTCCCTCCCAGAAGGCTCCTGTCCCTAACAAAACAGGTACTTCTCCCTTATCAAATCGACGTTTAAGCTGCAGATCATGTCCATGGCGGTGCTGGGCAAGATGAGGAATTTCAGCCTTTTCTAAGACTTGTGACACTTCCAACAGCAGATGAATAGAGGTGAGCAGGACTAGGATTGGTCTACCGAGAAGTAACAACTCATGAATCTGCTGACCAATAAAGACTGCATGTTCTTCCTTATTTAGGGCTACTAAATCAGGCAACTGCTTGGGATATACAAGCCGTTGATTGGACACCTGCTGATTAGGCAGACTGGCAAAAACAACATCTTCAAAGCCTAGTAAATCAGCCACATTTACCTTTTTACTAATTTCAAGAGTAGCACTGATGCAGCATATTTTGCTGTTGGGTAAGAGGCTGGCTACATCCAATATGTCTTCCTGACTCGCCCTCAAGAAGCTCAAGCGCTTCCCATCAATCCTACGTTCTTCCAGCCAATACTCCCAGTTCTGTCCAAGGAGCCAGATCCATTCTTGAAAATCATTGTCTCCTAACTCTTCTAAATGTTGCTTCAGTACTTGGAGTTCTTCTGCTGCCACTTCCCGCTTGCCGGTGGTTCGGAAATTGTCTAAAAGATGACGCAATTCAAAGGAGCATGCCTCTAGTAGGCGTTTTTCAAGAAGCTGACTAGCCTTGTCCAATTTGCTTTGTAACAGGGCTTCGCAGTCCGAAATGGACAGTTCTTGACTGGCATATTCTTCAGCTGCTAGAACCAATTTTTGCGCTTCATCGATCACCAAGAGACGATCCTGCATCCAACTTTCTTTCCCTACATGCTCTAAAAAGTAGGCGTGATTGGTCAAGGTAACAGGGCTTGAATGAGCCGCCTCTTGTGCTCTCCTCCAAAAATCCCACTCCCCAAATAGGGATTGTTCCGATACCTGACCATCATGTTGCAATTCATCAAAATAGGCTTGGGAGCGCTGTTTCTGCTTGAGTTCATCCATATCACCGGTCTTGGTCTCACAGAGCCAGACCAGTAGGTGCATTTTATAACGATTTAAGAGCCGATTATCATCCTGCCTCTCCAAGGTGCGCCAAAAGGTGTCCAATTTGAGATAATGGCGGGGCGATTTGATAGAAGCAAGAGGGATTCGAAAGACTTCTGCTAACTTCTCGCCTTCATTTTCCATTATCTGCTGCTGCAAGATCTTGGTCGGCACTACTACAAGAATGGCCTGATCACTATGGACTAGCGCAGGAAGTAAATAACCGTAGGTCTTGCCAATACCTGCCTGTGCCTGAATAAAATGCACACGCGCATTCTTATCCTGTAACTGCTCCTCCATGATCCGGGCAAAGGCTAGTTGTTGCGGACGCTCATCCAGTCCTAGGAGGGATAGATTGGTCGCAACATCATGGGAGAGAGGATAAGGTGCTTGGGGAACAGCTGGTTTCTTTAAACACAGACCGTTGACCGAAACTAGACCTTCTGGTAGATAATCTGATAGAAGAGGATAGACTTCATCAATCACCAAGCGGGATTCATAGAGTAAATGATCCGCAAAGTCAAGAATATGAGCCACGGTCTGCTTCGGTAATTCTTGAATCTTGTCCTGAATTTTCAACAATAATCTTGCCGTTGCAGTCGCATCTGAAATGGCTGTATGGGCCTGTTCCAAATCAAGGTCCAACTCCTTGGCAAGATTGCTAAGACTGTATTTGTCCAAGGTCGGGAAAAATAACTGTGCCAATTCCACCGTGTCAACCCGCGGTGTATACAAGTCATAACCTTCAAAGAAGAGGGCTTCCGCTAATAAATTCGCATCAAAAGACACATTGTGGGCTACAAATATCGCCCCCTCTAATAAGTCATAAATCTCTTTTGCCACCTGCGAAAAATCAGGGGCTTCTGCTAGTTGCTGGTCGGTGATGCCGGTCAATTCACGGATATGCTGATCCAATTTTTCATAGGGATTGATATCCGTGGCATAGGTTTTGACAATCTGTCTCCCTTCCACAATCACAATCCCAATCTGAATAATTTTCGCATAACGACCCGTACCAGTTGCCTCTAAGTCTACCACAGCATACCGATTTGCTTGTCTTTTCTCTGTCATAACAGTAAAATTATATCATATTTTCTTTAAAAAGCCGTCAGCTTTTCATCATTCCCGATCAGAAAAAACAGACAAGCGCCTGATTTTTTGCTAAACTAGGAGTGTACGATCAAGAAAGGAGAAATTTGATGAAATTGCACAAAACCGTAAACCCTGTCGCCTATGAAAACACCTACTATTTGGAAAATGACTCCCACCTCATCGTGGTCGATCCCGGAAGTGACTGGGCAAGCATTCGACAAATGATTGAGAAGCTCAAAAAGCCAATAGCTGCTATCCTCTTGACCCATACCCACTACGACCATATTATGAGTTTAGACTTAGTCCGAGACCACTTTGGAGTGCCACCTGTCTACGTAGCTGCCAGTGAGGCACATTGGCTCCATACACCTGAAATGAACCTCTCCGGGCTCGCCCGCCATGACGATATGGACAATGTCATCTGCCGACCAGCAGAAAAGACTTTTCAATACGATACAGCCTACCATATAGAGGGCTTTCATTTTTCAGTTGTGGAAACACCGGGGCACTCAATCGGTGGTGTGTCCTTCATCTTTCCAGAACAGGAACTGGTCATCACAGGTGATGCCCTATTCAGAGAAGCTATCGGTCGGACAGATCTGCCGACCAGCAACTTTGATGGTTTAATAAGAGGGATCAAGAGCAAGCTCTTCACCTTGCCGAGCCACTATCAAGTCTATCCTGGACACGGGCAGGCGACGACTATTGCCCACGAGAAAGTCTTTAATCCATTTTTATAATTGCGTAGTGTGTGTTCATTGCTTCATTAACTCGTCTTGCATGCTCCACGTCTAAACAAAGCAACGAACTATTTCCATTAAGGAAAAAGTCCATTTTGGCTGATGACCTCCATCCTTTTGATTTTCAAAGAGTATTATGGAATATTATCTATCATTTAGATGCCGGTCTATATTCAAAAACAAGTCGCTAGACTAACGCGCTAGCGCGTTTTTAGGCGCGTGAAAAACAGTACAAGGGACTGACTTGCTCGCCTATTTCCAAGCTAGTGAAAAAACAGTACACTGGAATTACTCGCTTTCTTATTTCCAAGCGCGTGAAAAAACAGTACAAGGGACTGACTCGCTTTCTTATTTCCAAGCTCGTGAAAAAACAGTACACTGGAATTACTCGCTCTCTTATTTCCAAGCGCGTGAAAAAACAGTACACTGGACTGACGCGCTCGCCTATTTCCAAGCGCGTGAAAAAACAGTACACTGGACTGACGCGCTTTCTTATTTCCAAGCTCGTGAAAAAACAGTCCTAGGGACTGACTCGCTTTCTTATTTCCAAGCGCGTGAAAAAAACAGTACACTGGACTTACTCGCTTTCCTATTTTCAAGCTCGTGAAAAAACAGTACACTGGAATTACTCGCTCTCTTATTTTCAAGCTCGTGAAAAAAGCAGTACACTGGAATTACTCGCTTTCTTATTTCCAAGCTCGTGAAAAAACAGTACACTGGAATTACTCGCTCTCTTATTTTCAAGCTCGTGAAAAAACAGTCCACTGGACTGTTTTTTTACTCAAATCTTCAAGAAGCGTCTCATTGAAATCACAGATCCTAGGGATCCGATCACAATTCCCACCACAAATAGACTGGCAATCATGGCTGGTACAAAGATGTTCATAGAAATCAAAGATAGGTTCTGCGAAGCCAATGAGGCATTGATAGAAACGTAGAGCATCTGGTAGGCAAAGTAGACCAAGGCAGATGGTACAATCGCTCCGAGTAGACCGACCCAGGCTCCCTCAAGCAGGAATGGACCACGAATATAGCTATTTTTCGCTCCTACCAATCGCATGATTTGAATCTCACGACTACGCGAGATAATGGTAATCCGAATGGTATTGGAAATCAGAAAGACTGCTGTGAAGAGCAAGAGCCCTGTTGCTGCAAATCCCCATGTCTTGACAACGCGATTCAGCTTGAAAATTCGCTCTGTCTCAACTTCACCATCACGCACCTCTGTCACACCGTCAATCTTGGCAATTTCTGCTCCGACCGACTTGACGTATTGAGGGTCTGTTGTTTCAATGATATAGGCGTCATAGAGTGGATTAGCATCTCCTTTAAAGAGATTCCATGTCTCGCCCAAGGTCGCCGTTAAGTGTTCCAACTGCTCCTCTTTACTTGAATAATCAACGCTTTTGACATTATTCAGAGCAAGAATCTGTTTATAGATGGACTGATAGTCGGGGTTCTCGACTGTCTGTCCCTGATCATTGACAATGGTTTGTGCATTGTCTGTCGAATTTGCACGCAGGTAGACATTGATGCGAACATTATTGGTCAAATCAGTTGTCAGCTTGGTGGCATTTAAAATCACAGAAGCGAAAACTCCAACCAAAGTCAAGGTAATCGTCACTGATGAGATGGCTGCAATCGTCATCCATCCATTTCGTTTGAGGCTCTTTAACGACTCAATAAAATGTCTAAAAAATCGTCTAATCATCGTATCCGTACTCTCCTTCTACTTCATCACGTACCACGCGACCGTCTTCGATTGCGATAACGCGATGGCGAAGTGTATTTACGATTTGGCTATTGTGGGTCGCCATTAAAATCGTGGTCCCTTGGAGGTTAATCCGTTCCAAAAGGTTCATAATTTCCCATGAATTTTCTGGATCCAGATTTCCTGTTGGCTCATCGGCAATCAAAACTTTAGGATTGTTGACAATAGCCCGAGCAATCGCAATCCGTTGTTGCTCACCACCAGAGAGCTCATTGGGAAAAGAGCGGATTTTGTGCTTCAAGCCGACCAAATCCAAGACTTCCATCACACGCTTTTTGATATTCCGCGGTTTTTCACCGATTACTTCCATAGCATAGGCGATATTTTCAAAAACAGTCTTCTTCGGAAGTAACTTATAATCTTGGAAGACCACTCCGACACTGCGGCGTAGCATTGGCACATCTTTTTTCTTGATTTTTCCCAGATTAAAGTCTCCCACCTTAAGCGAACCTTTATCCAACTTTTCTTCGCGATACAAGAGCTTGATAAAGGTGGACTTTCCTGCACCAGAAGGCCCTACGATATAGGCGAACTCCCCTGATTCAACATTCACAGACACGCCTCGCAGCGCGGTGGTTCCGTTTCCATATTTCTTGGAAACGTCTTTCATTTCAATAATTCCCATAAGGTATTCTGTCTAAGACAGTCCTTTCTTTTTATTTTAGCTAATACGCCACTTGAGATAGGCATCGATAAAGCCTTCAATATCCCCGTCCATAACCTTGTCCACTTGAGCAACTTCATGACCCGTGCGGTGATCTTTGACCATGGTGTAAGGGGTGAAAACATAGGAACGAATCTGACTGCCCCAGGTAATTTCTTTTTTATCTCCCTTTAGCGAATCAACCTCTGCTGCTTTTTTCTCCTGCTCCAATTGATAGAGTTTTGCTTGCAGCAATTTCATTGCCCGATCCCTATTTCCATACTGGGTACGGTCGACGGTTGACTGGGTGACAATTCCTGTCGGAAGGTGGGTCAAACGAACCCCTGTTGACACCTTATTGACGTTCTGTCCACCGGCACCACCACTGCGGAAGGTGTCCATTTTGATGTCGTCATCCCGAATCTCAATTTCAATCGTGTCATCTAATTCCGGCATCACTTCGACAGATGTAAAGGATGTATGACGGCGCTTAGCTGAATCAAATGGCGAAATGCGCACCAAGCGATGGACGCCCATTTCTGACTTGAGTAAGCCGTAGGCATTTGGACCTGTAAAACTCAAAGTAACGGACTTAATTCCCGCTTCATCTCCAGCTTGGTAGTCTAGAGTTTCCACCTTAAATCCCTTAGCATTACCGAAACGCGTATACATGCGTAGAAGCATCTCACCCCAATCTTGAGCCTCCGTTCCGCCCGATCCTGGGTGAATTTCCAAGATGGCATTGTTGCTATCATAAGGCTCTGATAAAAGGAGGGTCAACTCGTAGCTGGTCATCAATTTGTCCAACTCTAGCAACTTTTCCTCCAGCTCATCTTTGACGGACTCGTCTTCTGCTAGAAATTCCATCAGAATCCCTTCTTCATCTAACAATTCTAACATCTGATGAAAATTCTGATAGGTTGCTTTTAAGTCATTGAGCTCCTGCGATGTTTTTTGAGCTGCTAAATTATCACTCCAAAAGTCTGGTTCCGTCATCTTATTTTCCAAGATGGCGATTTCTTCTTCCAAACCTTCTAAGTCAAAGAGACCCCCTAAATGAGTTCAATTTGGTTTCGAGCTCTTCTATTTTTTGTCGAATTTCTGCTATATCCATAGGTACCTCATTTTTCTGTGTTCTTTCTATTATATCACATTTGTGGCTTTTTGGCGAATGATAAAAATGCCTCCCGCTCTGCTACGACATCTGGATGATCATGCCTTATCTGCTCGATAAAGTCAATCAGCTCCTCATTAGGCTGCTTGACCAACTGGCTGAGCGCCCAAATCGCTGTTGCTACATGAATGGGATTTTGGTTCTTGTCAATTATTTCTAAGAGTTTGGGAATACTCGAGCGGTCATTGGCGTTAGCAAGCGCAATAATGGCATTGCGTTGCAGAATATTTTTCCCGCGCCAACTCCCTGCAATCATACCAAATTTTTCCTTGAATTGTCCATTTGAGAGCTCCAAAAAAGGAATCAGCTCTGGCTCTGCTAATTCTGGATCAATGTCCACAACTGGAGGACTATCAATTCCCTTGTTATAGGGACAACAAATCTGGCAGATGTCGCAGCCGTAAATGACCGTCTTGATTTTCTTACGAAATTCGAGATCCATCATGCCCTTATCTTGGGTCTGAAAGGATAGGCAACGCCTTGCGTTCATCGTTCCGTCTCCGATCAAGCAGGAAGTCGGACAGGTCGTAACACAGCGATTGCACTCCCCACAGTCATAGTCAACGGGCTGATCAGGCTCTATCTCTAAATTTGTAATTAACTCTCCTAGAAACATGTAGGAGCCAAATTCTTTTGAAATGACGAGCCCGCTTTTACCGATAAAGCCGATACCTGCCCGCCTTGCAACTGCCGTATCGACTAAGGCACCCGTATCAACCATGCCCTTATACTCAAAATCAGCCGTCAGCTCTTCAATCCCACGCGCTAGGCGCGCCAGCTTATCCTGTAAGATGTAGTGATAGTCAAGTCCCCACGAATTGGGAGTTATCTTCCCTCGTTTATACTGGGTTTTTCTGGGCTTTTGTGGCAGTCTTCTGGGATAGGCGATCGCAATAGAGATAATCGTCTTAGCAGAAGCGAGACTCAACTTTGGTTTGATACGTTCTTCAATATTTTTATGCTCGAAGCCAGAAGTCCGTCCCTCTTCGACAGCCATGCGCAAGGACTTCTCCAAATAAGCAAAGTCATCTGCTGTTGTAAAGCCAATCTTTGAGATCCCAATTTCCTGTGATAGGGCGATAATTTGTTCTTTTAGGTTCATTTCTTTTATTGTAACAAAAATAGAAAAGTTTGCAATATCTAAATGAGCAGCAGCAAGCTTGCTACGACGATTGTTAATAAAAGGGCTATCCTATTGACCCGCTCATAGGCTTTTTCCTGCCAGACACTGGTCAAGACATACATGATATTGATCCCGATAGCACCTCCAAAGCCATTGGCAAGGAGGTCTGTAATATCTGCAACACCGATTTGAAAGATGTATTGCACCGCTTCATAGGCTAGACTAACTGTTAAAATCACGGTTAGGTTTTTGACCCAGGTCGCCTTTCTATCTAGCATTTCTATATAAATCCCAAAGGGAATGAAACAGAGGATATTTAAGCCGATTTCTTGATAATCAAATATGCCATCATAGACAGCTGTTCCTGCAAAGGGAATCAAGTTCATGCTAGGACCTACTGAGTTATAGTAGTACGTCATCTGGAGGGTAGAAAAGATATCCAACTTAAATAGGATAATCCAGGTCAGAAACAATAGATAAATGCTAAATAAGAAAATCGTCATTTTGCGAGACTGCATCCTACTTCCTCCTTTACAAACATTGTACCATTATATCAAAAAATTACCTAGAAAACGTTACATCTTGATGACAAATCAGAGCTCCTATTACAGATTTTTTACGAGGATATGGTCGCTATGTAGAAAAAGAGAGTTGAAGAGTTACATATATATTATAAACAAAGGTGGCGAGCTGGACAAGTTGAGAGGCTGGGACTCTTGTCCCAGCCTCACCTATTATTATTGGTAATAAGATGCTGCCATCAAAGCCATGTTGATTCTCTCAAGATTGGCACGCTTGGTTGCCCCCATGATTAAGAACCAGTCAATCAAGGGCCAAATTCCCACAGTCAGCCATGCCAAGCATAGCTTCGCAATGCCAAGTCCGATTTGCTCAATATAAAAACGATCTGCACCTAAATTGCCGAGCAAGATTGAAAAAATCAAGGCAGTCGTTGGATTTTTTAGTTCTATGGCAAGGATGGAAGATACTTGGGACTCATCCAAGGCCTCCAGACTTTGACGCAAAGCAGGAATAGCTTCTGCTGGGAAATTGCTGGCATTAGCTGCTATATAAGAATCCGAAAATGTTGACATAAAATCTCCTCTTTCAAAAATAATCCATATCCTATAATAATAGAAGTGTGCTTCTTTGTAAAGCCCTATTTAAAGCCCTATTTTTATCCTCTGGCATTCTAGGTAACAGGAGATTTTCAGGCAAAGCACCCTTTCTTTTTATATCACTCCATTTTATTTCGAGTATAAAATAGTCTCTGCCTCAAAAGCAGTTGAAGCCGATTTGGTTCGTGCTTGCTGAAACGTTTTTGCTTGATTGATTTGCCACATCAGGCGCTCAAAATTCATCTGCTTACAAGCCTTCATAATCAAGAAACAATCAATCAATTTCCAAATATAGGCACCGATTAAAAGGAAAATCCCCAAGACAATAAACAGCGTGATGTAGCCAATAACTGTCAAGGCCAGCTTGGCAATTCCTAACTCTTTATGACCAGTATAAAAGCGATCCACACCTAATTCTCCAAGAAAAATGGAAAATATCAGCGCAGTAATTGGACTTTTAATGTCGGTCATCAGTAACATCGTGATTGATTTCTCGTCCAACTGCTCGAGCTCTTCCTTGATAATCGGCAAGGTCTCTGGCGGGAAAGCATTCATATTCGTCATCAAAAAGGTTTGAGCGTAGTTCATCTTTTTCATCTCCTCCTCATCATCTTCAGTTTTCTATTGGCATCACACTAGCTATTTTACCACTTTCCAGCACTGACTGTCTAGGATAATTGATACTCTATAAAAATCAACATCTGACTAGGCAATGAAATCGCAGGTAGTTGTCTAGTTGATAACTAGACAAGTGATAGATAAGAAAAGTGTAACTTTTCTCAATAGTACAACTCAAGATACAAAGCCCGTTAAAAACTCAAAGCGAAAATAGGAAATCTAACGAAGAGTCATTAGACTCTAGGAAGATTTATCTTTTTCGCACAGAGTTTAGGGCGTGTTCAATTACCCAAGATACGAGAGCGTTTGACACGAGTTGCACTCGTTCTATTTCCAACCTTCAACAGTCTATTCCTAGACTGGGCGACACGAGTTGCACTCGTTCTATTTCCAACCTTCAACAGTCTATTCCTAGACTGGGCGACACGAGTTGCACTCGTTCTATTTCCAACCTTCAACAGTCTATTCCTAGACTGTTGAAGCAGGCAGAACTGAAGTGCAGCAAGATGAGTTAACGACGTCAGATGTTGATTTTTGACGAGTATTAGCTAAAAAAGCTGCCTTGCGGCAGCTAGTAGATCTTATTCAAGCGCGCTTAAATCGCATTTTTATCCATTCCTAATTTCCGTTGCACAAATTTGACGATTTCTACAATAACAATCATGGAGAAACTTCCAATCAGGACAACAGCCCATTGGCTAAGGTCAAGATGGGTAACGTGGAAAATCGCTTCTAATGGCTCAATCACAATGGTTGCTGCCAAGAGAATAAAGGATACAAGGATGGACCAGTTAAAGGTCTTAGACTTGAATGGCCCAACAGTCAAAATAGACTGGTAAACAGACTTAACGTTATAAGCATGGAAGAGCTGAATCAAGCCAAGGGTTGCAAATGCCATAGTCAGCGCGTCTGCATGAATTGCTTGCTCACCTACATGGGCTGGATTTGCAATCGCATAGCCGTATACTCCAAGTACCAAGGCACCTTGTAAGATCCCTTGATAGATGATGGAACTCATCACACCTCCGGAGAAGAAACTTGATTTACGCCCACGAGGTTTGTGGCTCATGACACCAGGTTCTGCTGGCTCAACACCAAGAGCAATCGCAGGGAAGGTATCGGTTACCAAGTTAATCCACAAAAGATGAACAGGTTGCAACACATCCCAACCAAAGAGGGTTGCAAGGAAGATTGTCAAGACTTCAGCAGTATTGGCTGAAAGGAGGTATTGAATGGTTTTTTGGATATTAGAGAAGACCTTCCGTCCCTCCTCAACAGCTACGATAATGGTTGCAAAGTTATCATCTGCAAGAACCATGTCAGATGCACCTTTTGAAACCTCTGTTCCTGTAATCCCCATACCGATACCAATATCCGCTGTTTTAAGAGCTGGCGCGTCATTGACACCGTCTCCTGTCATGGCAACAACCTTCCCTTGATTTTGCCATGCCTTAACGATACGCACCTTGTGTTCAGGGGATACACGCGCATAAACAGAATAGTTGGCAACAACTTTTTCAAATTCTTCATCTGTTAGACTGTTCAATTCAGCCCCTGTCAAGACGTGACCCTCGGTGTCGTTGGCATCAATGATTCCAAGACGTTTTGCAATCGCTTCTGCCGTATCTTGGTGGTCACCTGTGATCATGATTGGACGGATACCCGCCTCTTTTGCTACGCGCACAGCTTCGGCAGCTTCGGCACGCTCAGGGTCAATCATCCCAATCAAACCAGTGAAGATGAGGTCACTTTCCAGCGTTTCCGTTGTAATTTCTGCTGGAATGCTATCAATAATCTTATAAGCTCCTGCAAGGACACGAAGGGCTTGGTGTGCCATTTCAGAGTTTTTAGCCTTAATATCTGCAGCTAGCTCATCTGTGATTGGACTAACTGTTCCCGTCATATCCACCATAGTTGAGCGCTGTAAGAGCTGGTCTGGCGCCCCTTTGACTGCCACGAAGAACTTGCCATCTGGCAATGGATGAACCGTTGACATGAGTTTACGATCGGAATCAAATGGTAGCTCTGCCACGCGTGGATATTGTGCCAAGAATGCCTTAACATCATACTCTTTATCCATTGCATATTGGATAAATGCTGTTTCTGTCGGATCACCAATCAAATTTCCATCTGCATCAATCTTAGTATCATTCGCAAGAACGACTGCACCGAGAAGCGGTAAGTCTAGACCTGCTTCAATCACTTCCTGAGCACTAACCAAACGACCATTGTAATAGACCTGTTCCACTGTCATCTTGTTCATGGTCAAGGTACCAGTCTTATCAGATGCGATAATCTCGGTAGAACCAAGTGTTTCCACTGCTGGCAATTTGCGGACAATTGAGTGGCGTTTTGCTAGAACCTGTGTTCCCAATGATAAGACAATGGTTACAATGGCAGGCAATCCCTCTGGAATCGCTGCTACCGCAAGGGCAACCGACGTCAAAAGCCCTGTCAATGGGTGCTCTCCGCGGATAAAGACTGCAACAGCAAAGGTAATAGCTGCAATGACCAAGATCACGTAAGTCAAGACCTTAGACAGGTTATTCAGGTTTTGCTTCAGTGGTGTATCGGTTTCATCCGCCTCTTGAAGCATGCCTGCGATATGACCGACCTCGGTAAACATACCAGTATTCACGACTACACCAAGTCCACGACCATAGGTCACATTGGAATTTTGGAAGGCCATATTGACACGATCACCGATCCCTGCATCTTCTGCCAGTAGCACACGGACATCTTTTTCGACGGGAACAGATTCTCCTGTCAGCGCTGCCTCTTCGATTTTCAATGAGTTGGCTTCAATCAAACGCATATCAGCAGGCACTACATCCCCCGCTTCGAGACTAACAATATCACCTGGTACCAAGTCTTTTGAATCAATCTCCATCATGTGACCATCACGCAAGACACGCGCTGCTGGGCTAGACATAGACTTGAGTGCTTCAATGGCTTCTTCAGCCTTGCCTTCTTGGTAAACACCAAAGATCGCATTGATGATAACCACAGCCAAAATGATGAGCGCATCTGCAATGTCTTCCCCACCAGATGTCACAACGGATAGAATCGCTGCAATCAGCAAGATGATAATCATCATATCCTTAAACTGATCGAGGAACTTCACTAAGAGCGAGCGCTTTTCGCCCTCTTCTAGTTCATTGCGACCATAGGTTTCTAGACGCTTCTTCACCTCACTACTGGACAAACCTTGCTCACTCGCATCTAGCTCACGCAAAACAAGATCTGCATCTTGGGTGTAAAAAGCATGACGCTTTTGTTCTGTTGACATGTTCTTCTCCTTTTCGTCTCTTTTTGAAAACACAAAAAGAGACCTGTTTTATTCAAACAAGTCTCGCTATTTCATACAAGGCCGGAAATTTCTTTCGGATTGACGACCTTGTAACGGATACTTCCGTCAGCTACTCCCTTGATATGTTGACTATTATAGCAAATTTCTCTTCCACTTGCAAGGATTTTTTCCTAAAAATTTCCCCACTTCATCTTCAGATGGTAGCTGGCTAGCGTTTGCCCCGTCTGCGGAATTTGGAGCTTATAGTCAATCCTTGCTTGAGCGTCCTCTTTTTGATAGCTCTCCGTCATCACATTGAGACTTTGAATGCCAACCGGTGTTGCAATCTGGGTCACGGTTTTCTCCTTAGCGATAAACTGCATGACGGACTTAGGATGGGAAAAGCGGGTCATGGTGCAGTCTGTATCACTCATTTTCAAAACCACACGCTCCTTTTCCTCATTGTGATAGGTCAGGTAGAGAAAACCACCTTTTTCAACGACCTCAACATCGCGGATCTCCTCGACCACTTCCATTTCACCATCAAGATCAATCTCATTTTGAATGACTAATTTCATTTTTCCTCCTTTATACGTGACACAAATGAAGAGCGCAACAAGGTCCAGCCTGTGTAAGAAGCAATAAAGACTACAAGGATTTTCAAATGATTGACATCTAAACTACTTAAAAACTTGGCAGCGGTTAACACCCCAAAGACGCCTCCGACAATAATCCCAAGCACTCCTGGCCAACTGACCCGACCGGACTTGATAAATTGCTTGGCACCTGCGGTCATAATCATCGCCGCATTCAACATCATCACAGGCAGGGCAATAGCTGGACTGATTCCCATGAGGGAAAAGAAAATCAACTCTGGTGCATAGTTGCCTAGCCCCATACTCATGAGCATGCCGACAATAAAGTCAAAGACAATTCCGACTAGCAATTTCCAACCTGTTAGACCGCGCACATCATTGGTCAAGTCAGCTCCGGGATTGGTCACCATCCGATAGACCATAAAGAGGGCCGCAATGACTAGCAAGATTCCTAAAATCCGCTGTACTTTCTGGGTGTTCCAATGCTGGGTCACTCTCGCCCCGACAAATGCCCCTGAAAAAGCCGCTGTCGCCATAGCTACCAAGGTCAGTAGATCCACTTGGACAATCGTGATGAAAAGCAGGGCTTCTACCAAGACAGGGATGATATGCGCCGTTGTCATGGTCGCAGGAATCTTTCGATCATCTTCCACTAACTTGGTCGCTTTAAAAAGGGTCGTAGTCGTTGCAAAAGTCCCGATTCCCAAGGTATCGAGCAAATCGGTGATAAAGCCGATACCAAATCCTGTCCAAAAACGTTCCCGAAGATGAATCCGGTGTTCTTTGGCATAAGAAAAGATCGTCCAGGCTATCCATACAATCAAACCTAGCAATAGGGACTGAATAAGGTGTAGTATGTTCTGTTCTGTCATAAGTCTTATTATAATATGAAACCCTCCTTTCGTAAACCGCTTTTGACTTGAAATCGTCAAATAGTTCGCAACAGCATAATTGCTGTTTTTCTGATATAATGAAAGAATGAGTGAAAAAGTATTTCGTGACCCTGTTCATAATTATATCCATGTAGATAATGAACTGATCTACAACCTTATCAATAGTAAAGAATTTCAACGGCTACGCCGCATCAAGCAATTAGGAACGACCTCCTATACCTTTCATGGTGGTGAGCATAGCCGCTTTTCACACTGCCTTGGAGCCTATGAAATCGCACGGCAAATCATCTCCACTTTTGAGAGCAAATATGCAGGAATCTGGGATACCAATGATTCGCTCCTAACCATGGTTGCCGCCCTACTACACGATATAGGACACGGAGCCTATTCCCACACCTTTGAGCGCTTATTTGAGACAGATCACGAGGAGATGACCTGCCAAATTATAACCAATCCTGATACGGAAATCAATGCCCTACTGCAACAGATTTCCCCTGACTTCCCTGAAAAGGTAGCCAGCGTTATCCGCCATACCTATCCTAATAAGCAGGTCGTGCAGCTGATTTCGAGCCAGATTGATGTAGACCGCATGGACTACCTGTTGCGCGACTCCTACTTCACTGGCACCAATTATGGACAGTTTGACCTCACACGCATTTTACGGGTTATTCGGCCGACAGAAAATGGGATTGCTTTTAAAGAGTCCGGCATGCACGCGGTGGAGGACTATGTGCTTAGTCGCTATCAAATGTACATGCAGGTCTATTTTCACCCTGCAAGTCGCTCAATGGAGGTCTTATTACAAAATCTCCTGAAGCGGGCCAAGATGCTTTATCAAGACCAGGAAGATTTCTTCAAACTGTCTTCTCCGCGTCTGATCCCCTTCTTTGAACAGGATTTCATCCTAACCGACTATCTAGCCTTGGATGATGGTGTCATGAATACCTATTTCCAATCCTGGATTGAGGGGCCAGACAAGATCTTGTCTGATCTGGCTCAGCGCTATATTAACCGCAAGATCTTCAAATCCATCACCTTTGACACTCAAACTGAAAAGCATCTTTCAATCTTAGAAGCAATTGTCAATCAAGTCGGTTTTGAGCCTAGTTACTATACTGCTATCCACCATAATTTTGACCTACCCTATGATATTTATCGACCGAATGCCAAGAAAAAGCGAACCCAGATTGAAGTGGTGCGCAAGGACGGTAGCCTGATTGAACTATCACAACTCTCCCCTATTGTCCATTCTTTGGCAGGAACCGTTCACGGAGATAGTCGCTTCTATTTCCCTAAAGAAATGTTGCAAGAAACGGGAATCTTTGCCCCGCAAAGTGCCGCTTTCTTGACTTATATTCACAACGATCAATTTATTTACGGAGAACATGATGAGCATTAAACTTGTAGCCATCGACATTGATGGTACCCTCTTAAATAGCAAGCATGAAATCACACCCGAAGTTTATCAGGCTATTCAAGATGCTAAGCAGGCAGGCGTGAAAATTGTCATCGCCACTGGACGCCCGATTTCTGGTGTCAGACGCATTTTAAGCGAATTAAACCTCTTAGATGAGGGAGACTATGTCATCACCTTTAACGGTGGGCTGGTGCAAGAAACGGCAACTGGAAATGAGGTCGTCAAAAAAGGCTTGAGCTATGCCGACTACCTCGAATGGGAATATCTGTCACGCCAGCTGGGACTTCCAATGCACGCGAGCTCGAAAGATGGCATGTACACCGCTAATCGCAATATTGGAAAATATACTGTCTATGAAGCACAACTAGTGGATTCACCAGTCTTTTATCGCACACCGGAGGAAATGGCTGACAAGGATGTTATCAAGATCATGTTGGTCGACGAGCCTGAAAAGCTTGATGTTGCTCTTCCACAGATTCCAGCAACTCTGACAGAAAGCTTCACTGTTGCCAAGTCGGCACCTTTCTATCTAGAAGTAACACCTAAAAACGTCAATAAGGGCGAAGCCATTAAGCAACTAAGCGCGCTTCTCGGCTTAAGCATGGATCAGACCATGGCGATTGGTGACCAAGAAAATGACCGATCCATGCTCGAAGTCGTGGGAACGGCTGTCGTGATGGAAAATGGCAATCCTGACCTCAAAAAAATTGCAACCCATATTACCAAATCAAATGATGAAGACGGGGTTGCACATGTTATTAGAGAGTGGGTATTAAACTAATGTACACGTATAAAACAGGTATCTCAGCAGCTGAACACGATTCATTTGTCCAGCAACACCCGCAAAATAACCTCTTGCAAAGTAGCTCTTGGGCAAAGGTAAAGGATAACTGGGGGAATGAGCGCATTGGCTTTTATCACGGTCAGACATTGGTCGCCGTAGCTTCTATCCTTATCCAACCGCTGCCACTTGGCT
Source organism: Streptococcus acidominimus (assembly GCF_001921825.1). Classification (GTDB taxonomy): domain Bacteria; phylum Bacillota; class Bacilli; order Lactobacillales; family Streptococcaceae; genus Streptococcus; species Streptococcus acidominimus. The sequence continues at coordinate 46,540 of NZ_MSJL01000004.1, read as the reverse complement.
GGACCATGATCTATATCCCGCGCGGTCCCATTATGGATTATAGCGATGAGGACTTGCTTGCCTTTGTTATGCAATCCTTGAAAAAAACTGCTAAAAAACATCGGGCTATCCTCGTAAAGTTTGACCCTTCTATCTACTTCCAACAGCACCTCGTTGACCAAGAAGCCTTCGACCTGCCACAGGCACAGGAGGTCGTTCAACGGCTAGAAAAGGCTGGTTGCAAATGGGGAGGACGAACCTCCTCACTCGCTGAAACCATTCAACCTAGATTTCAAGCCAATATCTACGCAGAGCATTTTACAGAGGAAGCCCTTCCTAAAAAAGTTCGTAAACTCATTCAGGTTGCTGAAAAAAAAGGAGCTAATATCGAGGTTGGGGGAAGAGAGTTCGTTTCCGACTTTGCCCTCCTCATGGCAAAGACCGAAGCACGAAAAAATATCCACCTGCGCAACCAAGAATATTATGAAAAACTCTTGTCTATCTATGGTGATGATGCCTATATTACCATGGCAAGTCTCAATATCAAAGCAAGGTACGACAAACAGGTAGAGGAACTAAACAAGCAAGAGACCCTGAAAAGTACCTTCACCGAATCAACCCGCCAGACAAAGAAGGTGACTACCCTAAAGGAAATCGAACGCTTGCAGGAAGAAGTGGCATTCTTAAAAAGCTACCTCGACCAAGGTTTAGAGCGTGTCCCCCTAGCTGCTACCCTCTCCCTCAATTTTGGCAGCAGTTCAGAGAATATCTATGCAGGCATGGACGATGATTTTAAGCAATACCAGCCTGCCTTGGCCACCTGGTATAAAACTGCCCAACACGCGTTTGAACTAGGCATGAAACAGCAGAATATGGGAGGAGTTGAAAACCAGTTAGACGGTGGCTTGTACTACTTCAAGTCTAAGTTTAATCCTATGATTGAAGAATTTATCGGAGAATTTAATCTCCCAACTTCATTCTTATTCCCAGTCTTTCAGCTTGCCTATAAGATCCGCAAATCACTACGCAGCAAACAATCCTAGAAAGGAGCCACATGTCGTTTACCGTCCTGACAAAAGAAGAATTTATCCAACACACTGCCAAGGCTTCTCGGCTCTCTTTTATGCAGACTTCTGAAATGGCAGACTTATTTGCCAAGCGCGGTGCACGTATTGACTACGTCGGCTACCGTACTCCTACGGGGGAAGTTGCTGTATCGGCTCTTGTCTATACACTCAAGATGACGGGCGGTCTCCACATGGAAATCAGTGCGGGTCCTGTCTTTACTGATGCGACCTATCTAGGCCCTTTCTATCAGGCGCTCAAGTCCTATGCAAAGGAAAAAGGTGCCTTAGAGCTCGTCATCAAGCCATATAATCCTTATCAGCACTTTGACAGCCAAGGAGTTGCTACCAGCCCTGCTCAAGCAGAGCTCATCACAAGCCTGACTGATTTAGGCTATCAATTCGATGGCTTACAGACTGGCTATCCAGACGGAGAACCAAGCTGGCACTATGTTAAAGATCTAACCACACTTGATGCTGACAGCCTGCTTACTTCCTTCAACAAAAACAGTCAGCGAAATATCAAGAAAGCCAAGCAATTAGGCATCACCATCCGGGCGCTTGGTCGGCAGGAGCTAGGAACCTTCGCCCAGCTCGTACAGGAAACTGGAAAACGGCAAGGGTTTGCAAGCAAGGACATTCATTACTACCAACACTTTTTTGATAGTTTCCAAAGCAAAGCAGCCTTCCTAGTTGCCGAGATCCAATTCAGAGACGCAGTCCGCCAGCTCCAAACAGCCCTCACAACTGCTACCAGTAAGCAGGAAAAGGCTAGTATCGAAAAAGCCATTGCCCTGCTAGAGCCCTTTGCAGAGCGTTACGGGGAAGAAGTCGTCCCACTTGCAGCCGGTCTTATGATTTATCTTCCATCAGAAGTGACCTACCTTTTTGGCGGTTCAGATGCTCACTTCCAAAAATTAGCAGCCCCTTTCCTGCTCCAATACACTAGCATGCAACAAGCCATTGAAGCCAAGGTTCCTACCTACAACTTCCTTGGCATTACAGGGCTCTTTGACGGTTCTGATGGAGTGCTACGCTTTAAACAAAATTTCAACGGATCCGTTATCCGCCTCATGGGAACCTTCCGTTATTACCCTAACCCTTTCAAATCAAAACTCCTAACCCTGATCAAAAAAATCATGGGCAAATAAAAAAGAGGAGGAAGCCCTTCTAGGAATGGGACTTCCTCCTTTTTTCTATTGATAGACACTAAAAACACTTCTGTTTCTAGGCTAACCTAGAAACAGAAGTGTTTTAGTATGTCTCATTTCAGACCATAATAGCCTATTTTTAAAACTCAAGTAGAGCAAGGAAGCTTTCTGGATCGAGTGAAGCTCCACCCACAAGTGCTCCGTCTACATCTGGACAAGCCATGTAGGCTGCTACATTTTCAGGTTTTACAGAGCCACCGTACTGAACGCGTACCTTGTCTGCCACTTCTTGACCAAAGTCAGCTGCAACCACGTCACGGACTGCTTTACACATTTTTTGTGCATCATCTTGAGTAGCTGATTTACCAGTACCGATTGCCCAGATTGGCTCATAGGCAAGTACCAAGGAAGCCACTTGCTCTGCAGATAAGCCTTTAAGAGCTGCAGATACTTGCGCACCTACGAATTCTTCAGCTTTACCAGCTTCGTAAGTTTCAAGAGTTTCACCACAACAGATGATTGGCGTCATACCATTTTTAAAAATCGCATGTGCTTTTTTGTTGATATCTTCATCTGTTTCATGGAAGTAATCACGGCGCTCTGAATGACCAATGATAACATAGTCAACTTCAAGTGCTGCAAGTGTTGCAGGACTGTTTTCCCCAGTAAATGCACCAAAGTCTTCAAAATAGCAGTTTTGTGCTGCAACTTTCAATTCAGTGTTTTGCACACCTTTTTTCATGCCTTCAATGAAAAGGGCAGGCGAACCGATAACAGTTTCTACGCGCTCAGCTGAAGGTACTTTCGTTTTCACTGCTTCGATAAAGGCACGCGCTTCTGCTGCTGTTTTGTTCATTTTCCAGTTTCCTGCGATAATTGGTTTCCGTGACATTACATATACCTCGTCTTTCTTCAACACTTTATTATAACATATTTTGGCTGTCAAAGGAAAAATTTTTTTATACCATCTCTGGATTATTTCCTAATTTTTTCCTTAATAGAGAAACATCTGAAAAATAATGATAATATTCTTCAATTTTTTCCATTTCCCAATCAAACCAACATAATTTTTGCAAATATTTTATATCTTCCTCGCTAAATCTATAGCGAAGCAATTTTGATGGTACACCTCCTACAATACTATAAGGCTCCACATCTTTTGTGACTACTGCACCTGTAGCAATAATGGCACCATCACCAATCGTGATACCATTTAAAATCTTAACATGACTACCTATCCAAACATCATTACCAACAACAACACTATATTTCTCATCTACTAACCTAGAACTTGAAAGAATTGATTTATTCCTAAATGTAAAATTAGCTTGAGCTAAGGAGGAATAAAAACTCGGGTGTGTAGAAACCCAGTCTGTCGGATGCGTTCCTATAATTACTTCTACATTGGAAGCAATACTACAAAATTTACCTATTTTAGAATATGGAAGCGTGCAATTTGAAGCAATATAAGTTGCCCTTCCAATGACGGACTCTTTTATTGATGTTTTTCCTTCAATTACATTATATCCCTCCAATCTCGTTCCTCTGCTCAACTGAGTCCCAAAAGAAATTGTTATCTTTTTAGGATTATTCACTAATAGACAGATATTCGTAAATACATTAAATACCAATGTCTTCAATGATATATATATATATATATGGGTTTTGTTTTTTTATCTTCATCTAATTTATTTTCTTTTTATTTAAAAACCTCGCTTTCGCAAGGTTTTAATGTCTGTTTATAATTGTTATTTCTGGGAACGTAATCGAATTAAGCTTCGATTTCTGTAACCATACCTGAACCAACAGTACGTCCACCTTCACGGATAGAGAAAGTAGTACCTTGTTCAACGGCGATTGGGTGGATCAATTCAACGTCGATTGTTACGTTATCACCAGGCATTACCATTTCAGTACCTGCTGGCAATTTGATTGAACCAGTTACGTCAGTTGTACGGAAGTAGAACTGTGGACGGTAGTTGTCGAAGAATGGAGTATGACGTCCACCTTCTTCTTTAGTAAGGATGTAAACTTCACCTTTGAATTTAGTGTGTGGGTTGATTGAACCTGGTTTAGCGATAACTTGTCCACGTTCGATTTCGTCACGTTGTACACCACGAAGAAGAACCCCAACGTTGTCTCCTGCAAGACCTTCATCCAATTGTTTGCGGAACATTTCTACACCAGTAACAACTGCTTTAGAAGTTTCTTCTTTGATACCAACGATTTCGATTTCGTCGTTGACACGAACAGTACCACGGTCGATACGTCCTGACGCAACAGTACCACGTCCAGTGATTGAGAATACGTCTTCGACTGGAAGAAGCAATGGTTTGTCAGTATCACGTTCTGGTTCTGGAATGTACTCATCAACAGTGTTCATCAAGTCCATGATGATGTCTTCGAATGCTGAGTCACCTTCAAGAGCTTTAAGAGCTGAACCTTGGATAACTGGAAGATCGTCACCTGGGAAATCGTATTCTGAAAGAAGATCACGGATTTCCATTTCAACCAACTCAAGCAATTCTTCATCATCAACCAAGTCAACTTTGTTCATGAAGACGATCAAGTGTTTAACACCAACCTGACGAGAAAGAAGGATGTGCTCACGAGTTTGTGGCATTGGTCCGTCAGTTGAAGCTACTACAAGGATAGCTCCGTCCATTTGAGCCGCACCAGTGATCATGTTTTTAACGTAGTCCGCGTGTCCTGGAGCGTCGATATGCGCATAGTGACGTTTTTCAGTTTCGTACTCAACGTGCGCAGTGTTGATAGTGATTCCGCGTTCGCGCTCTTCTGGAGCAGCATCGATAGAAGCGTAATCTTTTGGTTGGTTAACTGATGAAGGCAAGCGACGTGCCAATACAGTTGTGATAGCTGCAGTCAAAGTAGTTTTTCCGTGGTCAACGTGTCCAATTGTACCAATGTTAACGTGTGGTTTACTACGATCGTATTTTTCTTTTGCCATTTTGGTAAAAGCCTCCAATAAAATATATTTTATAGATAGACAGTAGGCAATACAGTCTAACTTTACCTTACTATTCTATCAAAATGTAGCAGAAATGCAAGTATTTTCTATCTTTTTTACGATTTATTCCACGTCAAGCTGATAATAGGGTTGATTTGGGATAGCTGCGCCAATGCTGGAAGCGAAAATCCAATCCTGATCTTCAAGCCCTGCAAAATTCTCCGCCTTACCAGTTAGGATGACCCCGCCGAAGGTTGCTTTTCCAAGTTTTCCATCAGAAGCAAGGTGCGCTTTCACATCTTCTGCTAATTCCTCCTGCCCCATCTCTTTAGCCTCCTCACTTTGGCTAAATCCTTCTAGTAAGCTATAAAATTCTTCATAGGATGGCTCGAGCCATTGCTTCCTTGGTGTCCAGCCAAAGAGATGACGAACTGCTTGATTGCTCGTATTTAAATCGCTGACACTGCCAATCCAATACCAGTTTATCTTTAGGTTTTTCGGCAATTTTTCTTCCAGTTCTGCTAGGGTATACTGCTTGTCAAAACTGATAGCCACTTCTACCAACTGCCCTTTCATATCAGCTAGGTAGGGAAATTCTTGAGCCGGCTTTCGGATGATGTCTTCCGGATTATAACTAGCCTTGGGATTGAAAAACAAGGCAGCTTTTTGGTGACTTTTATAACTGTAAGCCATCTCTGTGCGATCTTGCTCCACAGAGGAGGGAAGTACAACATCTGCTAGCAAATCATGTTGCCAGTTCATAACCGAGAAGTTTGCTTCAATCTCCTCATACTTAACTGGAATCCCATCAATATCCTTTATCAGGTTTGCTTGATAGGTTCCCTTGAGGTGACTAGCGGATGTTATTCGAGCATTGTCTCGTTGCATATTCGGGAAAGCAATAACCGTCCGTCGGTAGTAGTAATCTTCGAGCTGATTGTACTGCTGTGTCGAGAGAAAGGATAATCCTAGCCAGATGAGAAAGGCTAGCCCACCAGCCAGCAAAACGGCTCCAAAACTAATGAAAATTGTCCTTTTCTTCCATTCTCTTCTCTTTTTCTTCGCCAATACTTCAAATGTTTCCATGGTCATATCCTTTCTGTCTGAGGGCTTTTTTCAACTTTTGACGACTGCGATGTAGACCAACCTTGACCTTGCTGACGGAATAGGAAAGAAGCTCTGCGATTTCACTGATCGAGAAATTCTGAAAATAGAAGAGATCCAAGAGGAGAGCATCCTTTCTAGGGAGTCTCTCTACTTCTTCCACTAAAAAGTCATACTGGTCGGTCTCAAAAGGGGAAAGTTCTGGGGTCTTGAAAAATTCCTGTCTTAAGATTTCCATGTAGCGTCTGTCTCTACGGTACTTGTCGATATAGCGACGAATGGCAGAGCGGTACATAAAGGCACGGATCTTCTCACCTGGTATAGCAACGGGCAGCTCGAGCATCTTGACAAAGATATCTTGAACCACGTCCTCTGCCTGCTCTTTGGACACCCCTGACTTCATCAGGTAAGAAATGACATCCCCAGCAAAACCAATCAAGACTTTTTCATAAGCATCTAGTTTAATCGCACTTTCCTCCTTTCTACACTAATAAAACGAAACTGGACCTGTAAAGGTTACAGGTCTAGTTTTATTTTATAGTCATTTAGTTTATATTTTTATTACTTCGTTAACTCGTCTTGTATAATTGAACTCGGACTACGAGCTGTGCAAAAAAGAGCGATAACTGTTTGAAAATCCCGTCAGTAGCCCTGTTTGCGGGCTTTCTTGAGGGAACAGTACACCAGCTTCGCTACACTACCCGTAGTTTTCAATTATGAAAGCTCGCTTCTTTTGATGTTCTTTGCCTATCACAAGTCTAGCATGAACAGACAAAAAATCGGTATTGACCGATTTTTTGCTTTATTAACCTGAATTACGAAGCCCTGTCGCAACTCCATTTATAGTGATATGGATGAGGCTTTCTTGATCCGCACTTAATTCACCGCGGCGCAAACGGTTGATCAATTCAATTTGGATATAGTTCAAAACATTGAAATAAGGCATGCGATAGGCAAGGCTGGATTTTAGAGATGGTAATTCAGCCAGCAGTTCGTCAGTCTGCTCAATGTCAAGAATGATATTCTTCGTCAGTTGCCACTCATCCAAGATAGTATAAAAGACAGAGCGCACTTCTTCATCTTCACACATTTTCGCGTATTCAAAGGCAATATTCATGTTGGACTTGGATAGAACCATGTCGACGTTTGATAAGAGCGATCGGAAGAATGGCCAATTTTCATACATTGTTTGCAGCTTCGACAGATTTTCTGGTGCCTTCTCAATAAAGCGTTTGAAGCTAGAGCCAACCCCGTACCAACCCGGTAACATGATCCGGTTTTGTGACCAAGAAAATACCCACGGAATGGCACGCAAGCCACCGATTTCAGTAATGGTCTTACGGGCTGCCGGACGCGAACCGATATTGAGGCTGGATACCTCACGAATTGGACTTGCTGAAAAGAAATAATCATAGAAATATGGGTTACCAAAGACCAACTCACGATAGATCTGAAAGCTATCTTCAACAATAGCATTCATAACCTCGCGGTAACCGCCAATTTCATCAGCGTCAACAATCATCTGGGTGACCATGCGATCCAAGGTCGCAGACACCAGCATTTCAAGATTGTAGTAGGCGGCATCCTTGTTTCCGTACTTGTTCCAAATCACTTCTCCCTGCTCCGTCAAACGGATACGATCTTTAATCGAACCAAATGGTTGAGAGGTAATGGCAGCGTAGGACGGACCACCACCACGACCGACTGTTCCACCACGACCGTGGAAGAAAGTAATCTTCACGCCGTAGTCTTGACCGATCTGGGTCAATTCATTCTGCGCCTTATAGAGGGTCCAGCTAGATGACAGGTAGCCTCCGTCTTTATTGGAGTCAGAGTATCCCAGCATAATTTCTTGGTAATTGTTATTGCCAGAAATCCATGACTTGGCAACGTCCAACTGCAAGTAATTGCGCATGGTAGCAGGTGCATTATCCAGATCTTCAATCGTTTCAAAGAGGGGCACAATCTGCACGCGGGCACGCTCGGCATCCACTAAGCCGACCTCTTTTAAGAGCAGAGCCAATTCCAGCAGGTCAGACACATGCTCTGAATGAGAGATGATATGCTGCTTGATGACTTCCTCCCCCAGCTTATCTTTCAATTCACGCGCCGCTGCAAAAATCGCCAACTCCTTTTCCAACTGCTCTGATTTTGGAACATGGGTCGCAGACAAGATTCGTGGATCCTCGACCAATTCTTTGAGGAGGATCTGGCATTTTTCCTCTTCTGACAAGCTGCTATAATCATCCACAATTTTCGCAGAAGCCAGCAATTCAGCTACACTTGCCTCGTGGATGCTTGAATCTTGACGCATATCAATACTTGCCAAATAGAAGCCGAAAGCCTCAATAGCCTCTAGCAACTCCGTCAAGTCTCCTTTTAAGAGTGCGCTCCCCTTATTTTCTTCCAAGGATTCTTTAATAGCAATAATATCTGCCTTAAACTCACGGACATTGGCATAGCGCTCCTCATTTTTTTGGTCATGAATCAGATAGTCACGAGTATGCGCCAATTTCATCTGGATATAATGAAAGGCTTTCCGATAAGGCTCGTGTTCCCGATACACCGAAGCATCTGCTGATACATCAGCCAAGGCCTGTACAGCAGGACTAACTGCTACAATCTTGGTCGATAAAGAAAAGTTACGATAGAGTTTTTCTAACTGCTCATGATAATAGTTCATGATCACTTCGCACTGGGTAAGGGCTGACAATTTCAAGGTTTCCGCCGTAACAAATGGATTTCCATCACGGTCTCCCCCAATCCACATCCCCATGGTAATCGGACGTGGATTTATCAGCTCAATCCCCCGCTCAGCAGCTAGGCTCTTGTATTCACGCTGCAATTTCGTGACGGCTTTGATAAAGGAGCTATTGTAGTAATCCATAACGTTCGTGATTTCATTGGTCACCTTGAGCTTTTTCTCACGAATCATCTCGGTCTGCATGATGATTTCCACGTAGCACCGCAATTCATCCAACCACTTGGTCCGGTTGATCAGACCTAGCTTGACATCCCGATAACGGCGGAGCAATTCGTGGATATGCTTGGTCAAGTCAAGCATGGATTGGCGCTGTACCTGGGTCGGATGAGCAGTGAGGACTGGGACTACATTCAGATTTTCCAGAATTTCAGCGGCATCTTCACGCTCTGCCACTATATCGATCGTCGTAGAAATTTTTCCAAGATAATCCTGTCCTAGATTGTTTTGATGATTGATTTCATAAGCCAAATCAACATCTTCTGAAATATTGATTAAAAGCGGCAACACCGCGAAGTAACGGGAAATCACTGCCAATTCATCATTGGTCAGCTGGCTAACGATTGCCATTAACTGACTATAATCATCTTGTTTTGAGAGATTTCCAAGTTCGACAATTTTATCAAAGGTTTCTGCAGACATCAGCTGACGGGCTACATCTTGCAAAATATCCGTCAGAATTGCTACTTCTTCTTTGATAGTTTCCTTGTTCGTGTAGTTTTCTAATTTTTGAATCGCCATATCCTCTTCCTTTTCTCCTAATATACTTATATAGATTTCTAAAGCATTGTTCGTTCGATCTCTTCTTGAATCAGCTCGCGTTTTTCATTGGCATCGATATTCAGCACAAAGGCAATTCCGATAGAAATGATGAGCAAGCTATTCCCTCCTTGAGAAATAAAGGGAAAGGTCACCCCTGTTGCTGGAATCAAGCCTGCAATTCCTCCGACATTGACAAAGGTCTGAACAAGTAACATACCTGCAACTCCAAATGCCATCATGGCATTGAAGGAATTTCTTGCCCGAATCCCGACAACCAGAATCCGTAAAATCAAGAAGAATAAGAGCGCCAAAATCAAACTGGCACCAAAGAAACCGAGTTCCTCAATGACAATCGAAAAGGCGAAATCGGTGTGTGCCTCTGGTAAATAACCATTTTTTTCAATCGAATTTCCTAGCCCTCTACCAAACCAGCCGCCGTTGCTCATAGCATAGTAGGAATTGGTCAATTGTAACCCTGATTCTGTGGCATTTTCAAAGGGATTGAAGTACGCTGCAAAACGTCTGGCAATATAACCAAAGATCGGAATCTTAGCCACGACCTCGACACCGAGTAGGCGGATAGACCCCAGCAACAAAACAGAAGCCGATACAATCGCCAGCAAGGCTGTCGAAAACCAGCGATAGCCGATACCACTGCTTGTAACCAATACCATTATAATCAAGGCCACAATAACCGCATTTCCCAAGTCGGGGAGTGAAGCTACCAAGCCTACAAAGAGCAGACTAACTACACGCCAATCATTGAGTTTATTGGGAAGCCAACGTCCCTTGGTCAAGGCTTGATAGTCATAAGTGCGGATCTCTCCCTGAATCTTAGCAAACTGGTGCGCCAGATACCAAACGATTAGCAGTTTCAGATATTCAGCCGGCTGCAAACCAATGATACCATTTGGACCAAAGCGAATCCAACCATGAGCTCCATTGACAGGGTCAAAAAAATGGGAAATAACCAGCAAGAATCCTTCGATCAGTAACATGAGAGAGATGAAGCCCGGCCTGCGTAAAAAGCTCAATCTCATACGGTAAATGATATAGATTGCTACCAGACTAATCACCCAATAACCTGCTTGACTGATTAAGAGTTTTAAGGGATTCCCATTGCTTTGTACCTGCAAGGCACTGGTCGTTGAATAAATCATAATAAGCCCAACGACAGACAAAATTAAGTACGGAATTAAAATAGAATAGTTCAGCAAATGCTGCTTATCAATTTTCATCTATTCTCCTATGCATCTTCTAGAGTATTGCTCTCATTATACCATATTTCCCTAGCAAATACGGAAAAATCTGGCAATTTTAGGAGAAAGCGTTTTCGATAGAATATAAGCTGGCTTGTAGGAACGATTTGAAGCCTTAAAAATAGGGATGTCATTCTATTTGAAAACCGCATAAGGTGCTGTTCATTGGAAAAAGTTCCCTTGCTATTGGAAGCTATAAGTACTGGGCAAAACAGACGAGCGCTCACAATTGTGAATGAGGATATGAAAGGTCAAGGATAAGATGAGCGAGCGAAGAAGATTCGGCAAGATGTGAGAATTTTTGATACGATTAGGATTGTTTTATCTCCAACCTTCAACTGTTGATCGGATAATCAAGGGACACCTCTTTTGATATTCAAAGAGTGTCGCATCTTATCGCTACTATTTAAACTAAAGTTAGCCAGTGGATTATCTCTAGAAAATAAAGATAGCCCTGCTCCTCTTGAAACGAGGAACAAGGCAACAGTCAAGCGTTTTGTTGAAAATTTGTATCTAAAGGGAACAATATCTGTAACCAGTTAACACTGGAACAGCTATGTCTCTTTTCATACAGAGTTTAGGCGTCTTTCATTATAAAAGATAAAGGAAACGACGATATTATTTCATGGTTGGGAAAAGAAGTACGTCACGGATAGTGGTTGTATCGGTAAGGAGCATACAGAGACGGTCGATTCCGATACCGAGACCACCTGTTGGTGGCATACCATATTCGAGGGCTTCTATGTAGTCGTAGTCGATACCAGTTGCTTCATCATCTCCCAATTCCTTGGCCTTGGCTTGTGCTTTAAAGCGCTCCAACTGGTCGATTGGGTCATTCAACTCGGTGAAGGCATTTCCGTACTCTTTAGTCATGATAAAGAGCTCAAAGCGGTCTGTAAAGCGAGGGTCTGTATCATTTTTCTTCGCCAATGGTGATACAGCAACAGGGTGACCATAGACAAAGGTTGGTTGTATCAAGGTATCTTCAACAAATTCTTCAAAGAAAGCATTGATGATCTGTCCAACTTCTGTATAGTGTTTTTCAACCGGTACCTTGTGTTCACGAGCTAGATCTGCTGCTGCTTCAAAGGTCATATCTTGCCAGAAATCTACACCTGTTTCTTCCTTGATGGCGTCGACCATGTGCACCCGTTTAAATGGTAGGTGAATATTGATTTCCTTACCTTGATAGGTGACAGGACCGTCTCCAACAACAGCCTTTGCCGTATGCTGGATAATCCCTTCGGTCAAGTCCATGATGTCAAGGTAATCTGCATAGGCTTGGTAGACTTCAATTGATGTAAATTCTGGATTATGAGTGGCATCCATCCCCTCGTTACGAAAGATACGTCCGATTTCATAGACCCTTTCCATACCACCGACAATCAAGCGTTTTAGATGTAATTCTGTCGCAATCCGCAAGACCATATCAATGTTTTGGGCATTGTGGTGAGTGATAAATGGACGGGCAGCAGCACCGCCAGCCTCATTGTGAAGGACGGGAGTTTCCACTTCTAAGAAGCCAAGTCCATCCAAATAACGGCGGATTTCAGAGATAATTTTACTGCGAGTGACAAAGCGATCGAAGCTGTCACGGTTGGAAATCAAGTCCAAGTAGCGTTTACGGTAAATGGTTTCGGTATCTGTAAGGCCGTGGAATTTTTCTGGTAGTGGTCGAAGGGCTTTTGACAAATGGGTCAGTTTATGGGCATGGATAGAGAGTTCCCCCATATTAGTCCGCATCACATCCCCCTCAACTCCGATAAAGTCTCCGAGATCAGCCTTATTGAAGAGTTCGTAGTTTTCCTCACCGACATCATCCTTGCGGACGTAGATTTGGATCTGACCTTCACGGTCTTGAATATGGGCAAAGCCCGCCTTTCCTTTTCCACGCTTGGTCATCATTCGTCCTGCGATTACAGCAGTCGCACCTAATTCAGCCAAGTCCTCCTTGGATTTATCTTCATATTTGGTCTTTAATTCTGCTGAATTTGCAGTGCGTTCAAAACGTTTCCCAAATGGATCAATACCTTTTTCGCTAAGGGCTGCCATTTTCTCTCGGCGAACCAATTGTTGGTCGTTTAATTCTTCAAAATGTTCATTTGACATAGTCGTTTCATTCCTCCAAAGTCTATCCCATTTATTCTAGCATAAAACATGAAAAAAATCAGCTAGGATAGCTAATTTTTCTACTAAATATACGATTCTCCTACTCTCATTTGACAGTCAAATCAGCAAAGGTTGCACCTACAAAATCTGCTAGGGTCTGGCTGTTCATGCAAATGGAGCGTCCGACTTCCCCAGCAGAAACAATCATTTGCCCTAATGCCAAGGCGGATTGGTCAATGTAGATAGGAAAGGAGTGTTTCTGGCGAATACCGACAGGATTATTGGCTCCGTGGACATAGCCAGTTGTTTTTTCCAAGTCTTTCTGTGGAATCATGGTCACTTTTTTATTGCCTGATATTTTAGCTAAGGCTTTCTCTGATAGGTGTTCTGTAATGGGGACGATGCCAATGATGGGCCCCGTCTTGTCACCTATCAAGGCGAGGGTCTTATAGATCTGATCTGCTACGACATCTTCTGGTAGTTCGCCTTCAAGGGCATTGATTGCCAGACTATCGTGGGTAATGCCTGCCTTATCTAATATTTGCTCCACCAAGGTTTTCTTCATTTTCTTCTTGCCCATTATTTATACTTTTCCTCCAGTCGGCTCATCCATAATCCGAGCCACACACCTAGTCCAAAGAGGACTAGCGCAAGTAGCCAAGTAGCGACTCCTGCACCAGCGTAAGAGATGGACTCTTCATTTCCTGCTTGTGGAATGAGGATCAAAAGGGTGCTGGACAGAACAATTCCGATGATGAAATGGTAGACACGGGAATGGTAATTCTTCAGTGCAAAGTCCATGGCTTTTGAAAAGACAAGCATGGCAAGGACACCACCGATAGCAATCGGCAGGAAAGTTCCCAGCAAATCAAGCGATTTGAAGCCGTTGAGCATAGGGGTATAAATCCCTAAAATGAGGAGCAAATTCGAGGGACTAAGACCCGGCACTAAAATTCCCAAGGCGATTAAGGCTCCGGCTAAAACGAAGCTGGCAAAAGCGGCTGGCAGGGTTCCAACAAGGTCATTCAGGAAATAAAGGACAAGTCCAGAAATAACAAAGGTGCCACACAGCCAGATAAGATCCACCGTGTCGCGCTTGCTCTGCTGGGTCGATTCCTTTATCAGACTCGGAATCGTTCCGACAATGGCTCCGGCAAAGCCCCAAAAAACAATGACTTGATAGTGTTCGAGAAGGTATTCAACGGGATAAGAAAAGAGGGCAATTCCTAAGATACCACCGATTCCCACAGGGAGGAAAAAGAGAACATTTTCGAGAAAATTCTCCCGAATATGGGCGAGAAAGCGGATCATCCGCTCATAAATTCCTAAAATCGCAGCCAAGACTCCGCCTGATACACCCGGTAGGATAAATCCTAGGGCGATAATCATTCCTTTTACTATTCTTGCAATCCAAGATGCCATCAGTTCCTCCATAAATAAACTATCCTATTATCGATTAGCTTCTCTCAAAGCCAAGTTGATCACCTAGACCTATTATCGAGACTTTTGGCAATCAAAATGGACTTTGACGAGTAGCAAACGTAAAACGTTCAAAACGATTCTATTATATCATATTTTTGGAAAATCGGTTAAGTCTTATTTATTCGGTAAGAAAAAGCGGGGACTGGTAGGAACTAAAATACCTAGGACAATGAGGACTACAAGGAGCGTCAAGCCTCCTGCTGTTCCATTGACTGTAAAAGAATACCAGTAGGCAGACATACCCTCTGGTGCATAGCTACTCCAGAAGATAACACCTGCGATATAGTGAATCAGGTAACGTACAAATACAGCAAGAATGGCTGCAAGAAAGGCAAGACCTAGTGCTTGAGTTCTCTCTCCTTTTTCTTTCAAGGCTCTTTGAAAGCTAGGTGCCAGATAACCAGCAAGCCCCATAGCAAGGAAGGCAAGAATGTATTCGATCACGACTTGGGCGAAAGATAGATAGTAGACCTTGCCTAGGACAAAGTGGAGCAAACCCCAAATCAGACCGGCTAGCAGGCCGTATTTTGATCCCCGACGCAGGGAGATAAGGACTAGGGGAATGGCACCAAAAGAGGGATTGAACCAGCCCATGAAGTCAGGGATAAAAGAGAGAACCATAGCAAGAGCTGCAAAGAGGGCTACTTCTACGAGAGCCGTGAGATTTTTGGACATAAAGAAAACTCCTTTTCTTCACAAAAGGAGCTGTTGGTCTTTGATCATACCCGTCATCAACAAGTATCATTTCAAACACAATCCCTACGCTAGTGTTAACTAGATCAGGTTCGAGGATTTCGCAGGTGCGATCTCAGCCGAAGCACTCCTTTGTGATAGATATTTAATTACCTTCAGTATAACAGATTATTGGGGGCTTGTAAACAACTTTTGATAGACTTCATTTGGATTTTTAAGAGTGGTAATCAAATTCAGGTCTAGATGATGCGCAAAGCCGTTGAGTGAGCCAACTGATGTATACTGATGCAGGTCATAATCTAAATCCGTATTAGGAGCTGCATTATAGTAGCCTGAATTGGTTCCGTAGGTCGGAATCCAAAGAGCGGTAAATTTATCAACTGAAATCTGATGCTCTTCCATAAAATAGGTTCCAATATATATCCCGATATTTTTTGCCCCAAGGTCTTCCAATTCTTGGCGGAAGGCTTCGACACCGGCATTCATATCATCCATGGTCTTGTCTTCGACATCTAACCAATAATAGCTTGGTTTAAACTTGTAGGAGGCTTCATAGAAAGATTTCGCCTCTTTTTTCATGGATTCGACACTATTTCCAGTAACATAGGCGTAGACCGCTACGGGAATACCGCGTGCTTGAAATTCCTTGATATGGGTCTGATAGTGCTTGTCAATCCCGTTTTTATCAGAGGCACTGTTATCTTTTCGTGTATGAGAACCACTCTGTACGCGAATGATGGCACCAGATATATTGGAAGCAAGGATGTCATAATCAATATCAGAGGGCCGCTGCCAACCAGACACATCAATGATTGGTTTCATCTCCAGCGCGTTGGTAATATGGACGGGACTGGCGTGGTAACTGGGTGCTGTTGATGTGCTTTCCTCAAGTTGTTGAAGTGCTTCTTGCTTGTCTTTTTCCTGTTCCTGATTCATTGCCTGTGTCGTCAGGATTATTCCTACAAAAAAGAGGAAGAATAAGGTCACAAGGATCGGATGTATTTTCTTTCTCATTGCTCTTATTTTATCCTAAATGGACGGAAAAATCAAAAAAAATAAGCTAAAAGGAGAAGAATTTATCCTCAGCAACAATCAACAATAGCGAGCTTCAACTATCTGGGAGGCAGTTGGAGGTTGGAGACAGAACGAGTGCAACTCGTATCAAACGCTCTCGTATCTTGTGGAATTGAACTCGGACTAAGCACTGTGTGAAAAAGAGAAATCTCGTTGGTTGCAAAGCAAAGTCTCTCTAATCTCTTCGTCAGATTTCCCATTTTCAGTTTGTGCTTTTAACGTCCTCGTATCTTAATTTTCAACCTGTTTCCTAAAACTAGCCTTACAGTGTATAGAATGCAGGTCACCGTGACTTTTGATTAGAGTAGCCTTTTGCTTTTCAAAAAGTATTATCTTGACAGCAAGGGGAGAATCCGTTACCCTAGAAGAAGAAATAAAAGAGAAAGTATCATGTATGATGTCGACGAGACGAATCAGCCAAATTGTCATTCTTGCTGCCCTATCCATTGCCCTGCGCTTCGCCTTTGGTGCTCTTCCAAATATCAAGCCGATTTCGGCTATCTTTTTAGTCAGTCTATGCTTTCTTCCTGTAAGTGATAGCTTATGGATGATGGCCTTGACCATGCTAGGAAGCAGTCTTTTGTTTGGATTTAGCCTAGTAGTCTTTTGGCAGATCGTCAGCTTTACCCTCGTGATGCTCTTGTGGCGTATGGCTGTGATACCTCTTAT
Organism: Streptococcus acidominimus; assembly: GCF_001921825.1. Lineage (GTDB taxonomy): Bacteria > Bacillota > Bacilli > Lactobacillales > Streptococcaceae > Streptococcus > Streptococcus acidominimus. The sequence goes on along the minus strand of NZ_MSJL01000004.1, from coordinate 29,465 downwards.
CCGCAGAGGGCAACTGGGAATTGAGTTGCAAAGCGTCCTAGCGGGGATCGTGATCGTCCTCTATGGCTTTTCGATCAGTTTTCCGGTTGGTTGGCAATTTGGGACAAATCCGATCACCTTTTGGCTAAACGGTTTATCGTTTGACATGTTACACAGTATTTCAACTATTTTATTTTACCCCATTATTTATTCTATATTTAGGAGATACTACCCTTATGAAAAAATGGATACTTAGCGTCCTAGCAGTCATCACTGGTCTCTTTTTAGTTGCTTGCCAACCGCAAACAGCTACAAAGACAGAGCAGACCTACACAGCGACCTTAAAAGTCACCTTCCCAGAAGATAAGGTTGTTGAGAAAATCGTAACTTTTGAAAAAGATGACTCCGTGATGGATATTTTAGAAGAACACCACAAGGTTGAAGAAAAGGATGGTCTGGTCACCTCCATTGATGATGTCAGCCAGAAGCCAGAAAAAAACACCTATTGGATGTATGATGTCAATGATGAGTTAGCGCCCAAAGGTGCTAAGGAAATGCACGTATCCGACGGTGATACGATTGCTTTCTATCTTCAAACCTTTCAATAACATCGGATAGAGCATATAGCCCGCTGTTCGCTATTCTTGGCTAACAGCAGGCTTTTTTTTATTTATAGTCATTTCGTTTCTATTTTGTAATTGAACGCGCCCTAAACTCTTTGTGAAAAAAGACGCAACTGTTGCTTACAGGCGTGGCTCCCTTTTGGGGGACGTAGCTGTTGCAACTTTAGCTAATTACAGGTATGGCTAGCCTTAGAGAATAGGCTGAAAACCTCCACTTTAAGATAAAAAAGTAGTGAAGCCTACTCTCCTTAGAGGGGCTCCACTACTATCTTCACTAAACAATCATCAATGCTTTAGACTAGCCTTGAACTCCCTTGTCATGATGGAACTCAAGGACAACTACTAGGTTATTCATAGCGAAGGGCTTCGATTGGGTCAAGCTTGGATGCCTTATTGGCTGGTAGGACACCAAAGAGCATACCGACTGTTGCGGAAAAGGCGAGACTACCTAGCACAACTGGAATGGAAATAACAGCTGTGATTTCTCCACCGAGCGCCTTGGTAACATTGATAGCAGTAACAGCTAGTTGAGCAATCCCGAGACCAATGAGACCACCGAGACTGGTCAAGACCATAGCCTCAATCAAGAATTGTAGGAGGATGTTGCTACGGGTCGCACCTAGGGCTTTCCGTAGACCAATCTCACGCGTACGCTCTGTGACAGATACCAGCATGATATTCATGACACCGATACCACCGACAAGGAGTGAGATCCCTGCAACTGAACCGATAAATAAGGTGATGCCTGATAGCTGGGTATTGAAAGTTTCTAAAAATTGAGAGAAATCTTGGATATCGTATCTCGCTTCCTTAAGGTGAGTAGCTCTCGTCAAATAATCAGCAGCTGCCCGACCTACTTCTGAAGAACGTGAAACATCTTCGACATGCACATAGACTTGGGCATTTTCAGAGACACCAATTTCCGCAGAAACTTGGGTATTAGTCATCAAGGCAGCACCGCCAGCACCAAAACCAAGGATACCGCCCTCACCTTCTTCTTTGTAGACACCTACAACCAAGTAGGCTTTATTTACCAGACTGACTGTCTGATTGAGGGCAGAATGCGCATCACCGAACAATTTCTCAGCGACTTGCTCATTCAGCATAATAATGCGGGCGAATTGAGTATAGTCATTTGCAGTAAATTTACGACCGGCTATGAGCGTGAGGTCTTTTACGTCAAAATAGTTTTGGCTGACACCTGTAATAAAGACACTCTCTACTTTTTTTGCACCAGCGCTAATTTCTCCGTTATTATTATTCGTTGTATAGTAATTGCTCACACCATCCACTTCAAGCAAGCCTTTCAAAATCCCGTCTGTCAGGGTTGGTTCTGGCTCGGTAGTCATTTGTGATTCAGCAATATAGGTTGACAAGCCGTCTTGATGGGTTTCGGTAGTGGTATTTGAGAAATAGAGTTGCACATTATTGCGGTCACCGGCTAAGGCATCTGATAAACTTCTTTTAAAACCTTCACCCAGAGCCACAATCACAACAACTGAAGCAATCCCGATAATGATCCCTAACATGGTTAAGAGCGACCGCATCTTGTGGGCAAGGACAGATTTTAGGGCAAATTTAATATTTTCCATTTAGTTCTCCTCCTTGCGAACATCTTCTGTAATGACACCATCACGAAGGACGATACGGCGTTTGGCATAGGCAGCGATTTCTGGCTCATGGGTTACCATGATAATGGTCTTGCCCTCACGGTTTAACTCCGTTAACAATTCCATGATCTGATCGCCTGTCTTGGTGTCAAGAGCCCCTGTTGGTTCATCAGCTAAAATGATGGACGGACTATTGACCAAGGCACGCGCAATGGCGACCCGTTGTTTTTGCCCACCTGATAACTCGGATGGCAAATGCGTCATCCGCTCGCCCAACTCAACCTTTTCTAAGAATTTTTGAGACAGGGCCTTGCGCTGACTGGCAGGCACACCTGCATAAATCAAGGGCAATTCCACGTTCTGCAAGGCATTCAACTTGGATAGAAGAAAGAACTGCTGAAAGACAAAACCAATCTGGTTGTTGCGAACGTGTGCCAACTTATTTCCTGAAATCTGGCTGACTTCTGTATCTTCTAGGACGTATTCTCCTGCTGTCGGACGATCCAAAAGCCCAATAATGTTCATCAGGGTCGACTTCCCTGAACCTGACGGTCCCATAATGGCAAGAAATTCCCCTTCTTCTACTTCCAAATCAACATCTTTTAAAACGCGTAGTTCTTGCTCTCCATTTTTATAGCTCTTATTGATGTTGGTCAGCTTGATTAGTCGTTTCTTCATTCGCTTCTACCTCTTTTCCATCTTGTAAGCTATCGTTTGGATTGGAGATGACGTGGTCGCCTACTGTTAGACCTCCCGTTACTTCTTGATTCATTGCATCAGAGTTACCGAGGGTGACTTCAACTTTTTTAGCTTTCCCGTCAACGATTGTCCAAACAAAGTTTTTATCCCCTTCTGGCACAACTGCAACAAGCGGCACAAGAATCGTTTGGCTGTTATTGACAACCTCAATATTGACAGAAAATCCCTGTTTCAATTCCCCAACTTCACTTGTAATCGCTACTTTGAATGGGTATTTAGAACTTGAAGCGCCTCCTCCTGCACCAGGGGCAGCTGTTGCAGACTGGCCACTTGCAGGATAGTTTGAAATGTAAGAAATTTTTCCAGTCCATACTTTATCAGGATAAACTTTGGAGGTAATCTTCACTTCTTGATCCACTGAAATATTTGCCAAATCATATTCAGACAGTTCGCCTGTTACTTGCAAGCTACCTTGATTGACAATATGGACAATGGTTTGGCTGGTGCTTGTATTTGATTTTGAAACGGATTTATTCACTTCTACAACTGTTCCGACAACATTGCTTGTCACGGTCGCCTCATCAAAAGCTGATTGTGCTTTATTGACTGCTGCCTGTGCATCCGCGTACGCGTCATTTAAGTCCTGCAGTTGCATGTCCACTGTCCGTTGCGCATTAGCAGTTGATTTGCTATCAATTGAAGCATCCCCTGTCAAATCAACGGTCTGTCCATTTGTACGTAGGTCATTGATTTGACGCCCGACTTTATCGCGCGCCCGCACAGCTGTATCGTAGGCTGCCTGCAATTCGCCTGTATCGTACTGAACAAGTGGTGTCCCAACCTGCACCTGATCACCTTGAGCAACCAATACAGCATTCAAATCACCTTTTGAATTATCATAGTAAACATATTGCTCTTCAGCAGCAGCAACTGTTCCTGACAATAAGGTTGAAGAGGCAATTGATCCTTCTTTAACCGCTGTATAGGTCAAACTTTGATCGACAACTGGTTCTTCTGTCTTATTCCCTCCAAAGAGCAAGGCTCCTCCAATAAGAGCAACTGCTGCTACTCCTAAACTGGAAAACAAAATGATTTTGCTTTTCTTTGTCTTTAACATGTCGTTTCTCCTTTATGATGAATAATCATTGTACTATACATATAATACAACAATGCAAACAAAAACGCAAGCACTTTCTGATATTATTTTACAAAAAAACATTATTTATTGCCACAACTCTTGCGAATCATTTCCTTACACTTTTGTAAGATTGAACCAACGTAGCCGATTTTTGCAGGAAGCCAAAAAAAGCGCTACAATAGAAGTAAATTGGAAATCAGAGAGGATTACTATGAAACGTTTTGATATGATTGCGATTGGCGGAGGTTCTGGAGGTATTGCGACCATGAACCGTGCTGCTGAATACGGGGCTAAGGTTGCTGTGATTGAGGGGCATTTCCTCGGTGGAACCTGCGTCAATATTGGCTGTGTGCCAAAGAAACTGATGTGGTATGGGGCTCAAATTGCAGAAGCCTTTCATCACTATGGACCTGAGTATGGTTTTTCAGCGGACACTGTCACTTTTGATTTTGAAACCCTCAAGAAAAATCGTGATGCCTATATTGAACGCGCAAGACGTTCTTATAAGGGAAGCTTTGAGCGAAATAAGGTAGAAGTTATCGAGGGCTTCGCTCGCTTTGTTGATCCGCACACTGTCGAAGTAAACGGTGAACAGATCTATGCAGATAAGATTGTCATTGCAACAGGGGCAAAACCTGTTCTCCCTAGCATTCCTGGTGGAGAATATGCTAGCATATCAGATGATGTCTTTGCCTGGGAGAAGCTCCCTCATTCTGTTGCCGTTATCGGGGCTGGCTATATCGCTGTTGAGATGGCGGGCGTCCTCCATTCTCTCGGAGTACAGACAGACCTTTTTGTCCGTCGGGATCGTCCCTTGCGACGCTTTGATTCGTATATTACTGATGCCCTCGTCGCTGAAATGCAGCAGGTCGGTCTAGCCCTCCATTCCCATAAAATCCCTCAGCGAATTGAAAAAAATATGGATGACAGCTTGACCATCTACTTTGAAGATGGCAGTCATCACACCGCTGAAAAAATTCTCTGGGCAGTCGGTCGAAGGGCCAATATTGAGGATTTAAATCTAAAAGCTATCGGCATCACTACTACATCATCTGGTCATATTGCGGTCAATGAATTTCAAGAAACCAGCATCCCTCATATCTATGCCTTAGGTGACGTGACGGGTGAAAAAGAGCTGACCCCTGTTGCGATTAAGGCTGGTCGCACCTTGTCTGAACGCCTCTTTAATGGGAAAACCGATGCCAAGATGGACTATCACTTCATTCCGACAGTTGTCTTTTCACATCCTGCGATTGGGACAATCGGCTACAGTCAAGAAGAAGCTGAAAGAGAATTTGGAGCTGAACAGGTCAAGGTCTACACCGCTGCCTTTACCTCTATGTACACTGCCCTTGGGAACCACCGACAGGCCGCCAGATTCAAATTGGTGACAACTGGTGCGGAAGAAAAAATCATAGGTCTTCATGGCATTGGCTACGGTGTTGATGAGATGATCCAAGGATTTGCAGTCGCTATTAAAATGGGGGCTACCAAGGCTGACTTTGATGCAACAGTTGCCATTCACCCAACGGGTGCAGAAGAATTTGTTACCATGCGGTAAAACAAGATACGAGAGCGTAGAAAAAGCGAATGAACATTAGGAATCTTGACGAAGAATCAACGATTCTAGGAAAGATTATCTATTTTCCGAGCTTTTAGCTCGACTTCAATTAGGATACAAGGACAGGAAAACAAGTCTGGCTTCTCCTGTAACAGCCGATAGAAAAAGGATTGACTTTTCCTGTCAATCCTTTTATTATATTGTTACCCTTTAAAAATAGAAAGGATAACAATATGACTTCACATACTAAATCGCTTATCTATCCTGCTCTGGGAGCTGGACTTATCGCCACCTTGTCCCAAATCATCATTCCCATTGGACCTGTTCCCTTTACACTGCAGACACTAGCGGTTGGGCTAATTGCTAGTCTCTACCCTCCTAAAAAAGCTATGGCAAGTATCCTCCTCTATCTCCTGTTAGGCGCTATTGGATTACCTGTCTTTGCTGGATTTTTAGGTGGTATGGCTAGCCTTTTCGGTCCGACTGCGGGCTTTCTCTGGGGATTTGTGCTCTACGCAGGTGTGACAGCAAGCCTCACATCCTCGCACTCCACTCTCTGGCAAGTCTTCCTCGCCAACCTTTTGGGCGACAGCCTCTGCTTTGGTCTAGGCAGCCTTGTCTTTGCTCTAGTCACCCGAAGCAGTATCGAAAGCACACTTGCCCTAACAATCCTCCCCTTTCTCATTCCTGATCTGGTCAAACTACTGCTTGTTACGGTCAGTCACCGACCGATTAGCCGTCTATTATAGTCGTTTAGTTTATTTTTTTAATATTGAACTCGGATTACGAGTTGTACAAAAAGAGCCATACCCGTAGAGAAATAGAGGTTTTCAGAGCAAACTCTCTTTAGCTTCTGCGTCAAAACTCCTATTTTTACTTTGCTCGCTTCCACAGTCTGGGGACAGACTGTGGAAGGTTGGAAATAAAACGAGGGAAACTCGTGTCAAACGCCCTCGTATCTTGTTTAATTGAACTCGGGCTACGAGCTGTGCAAAAAAGATAGCTTTTCCTAGAACTTGTGTTCTGCGTCAAAACTCCTATTTTTGCTTTGCTCGTTTAACGCCCTCGTATCTCATAGTACTCCAGTATTCAAAAAGGCTCAAGGTCTACACTCTTCAGAATATGGCTAATTTTCTTTGAGTATCCTCTCGACCCTTTGATTCCAACTCTTTCTCTTAATTCCGAAAGGCGTCGAGTAAGACCTGAAATTCTTCATTGGATAGGGTAATACCCTTGCCCATCTTGCTGTGGTCTGGGCTCCATGTTCGGATGTCGTACTTGGCGGGCGCTCCATTAAAGCTGACCCGATTCAATTCCTTGGTCCATCCTTTCTCGTTTTCTGATAAAACGAGTAACTTTTCTTCAATTTCAAATGTAAATTCTGCCATTTTTTTCCTCCTCAATACTCTATTCGTAAAACTGTATAAAAACTTGTCTTTTCTGAAAAATTCCGATATGATAATTGTATCAATCTTTGGAGTATTTTACCATGAAAAAGTTTCTATCTATCCTCCTCTATCACCTCAATGTCTTTTTAGGCAACCAGCAACCCCATAGCACCTCACAAGAGGAGGAAAGCACCCCCTATCTTGACATGATTCAATTGGCTCTCTATAAAAAAGCAGCAATCCACGTCATCTATGCTGATAAGAGCTTCACAGGAGAGATTGTCAAGTTCGAGCCTGACAGAAACCGCATGATTGTCAAAAACTTCAAACGAAACGTGAACAGCATTATCGCCCTAGATGATATTCAGCGAATTTCTCTGGTACCAGACAGTATCCGCAAATCACAAAACAATAGCATGAATGCCTGATGGTTGTCCGTCAGGCATTTTTTGTATAGATAGATAAGAAGAGTACAACGACGCTGATATTTATATGCATTCTCTTGTATTCCTCAAAGACCAATATCCGCCTCCTATTTTCAATTGCTTTTGAACGGATTTGTATCTTGTAGAATTGAGTTCCAACTACTCACTTTGTGAAAAAGAGATGCAGGTATTCTAACTTTAGCTAGTTACAGCTGCGGCTCCCTTTAGGGATAAACATTCCTAGCTCTAAAGGTATGGGATACCTTTAGAGCTGGGAAATAGAAGTTTGCGAAGCAAACTCTCATCTAAAAGCTCTGCGTCATGTTTCCTAATTTTCAGTCGGTTTTTTAACGGCTTCACATCTTATATTACGCGCGAATGGTTAGGGATTGTCCGTCTTCTTGATAGAGGTTAATCAGGCCTGACTTGCAGGCACGGACCATGTCGCCGGGGTAAACTTCCTGCGATAGGCTAATGGTCAGGAGTTCCATTGGGCGATTAGCACGTTCAATTGGAAGACCGTCTGAATCACGCAAATCAGTAATGGTAGTCTCAAAGTGGCGGAAGCCTGGACCGTAAAACTCGACCTCATCTCCCTCATTGATGACGTTGCGCTGACGAATTGTTGCCGTCATTGTTGCCTTATCAAAGGCGACGACTTCTGCAATAAATTTGTATTCCGGAATCTTGCGGCGGGCTCCAAATAATTGCTCATTTTCTGTCGGCGGGTTATAGTAGAAGCCTGTTGCTAATTCCCGCTGGGCAACCTTCCACATCTCATCAATCAGGTCTTGCTTGATCGCTTCAAATTTCTCTGGACTTTCCAAGTAGGCATCAACCGCTGCCTTGTAACAATTGGTCACAGTAGACACATAGTGAACGGACTTCATCCGACCTTCAATTTTCAGACTGTCAACTCCGTTTTCTATCATGTCTGGGATATGGTCGATCATACACATGTCAACCGCTGACATTGAAAATTCCTCTGGAACTTGTCCCTTGATGCTTCTACGTTCTTCCCCAAATGGCAAATCATAAAGATTGTATTTCCAGCGGCAAGATTGGGAACAGCCCCCACGGTTGGCATCACGGTTGCTCATGTGGTTGGACAGGACACAGCGCCCTGAATAAGAAATACACATGGCTCCATGGACAAAAGCCTCAATCTCAACGCTGGTACGCTTGCGAATTTCAGCCAATTCTTCCATGGTTACTTCACGCGCTAGGACGACCCGCGTCAAGCCTAATTCTTTCCAAAACTCAAAGGTTTCATAGTTGGTTGATGAAGCCTGTGTTGACAAATGAATCTCAAGACCCGGCGCTTCTGTCGCACAGATCACAATCAAGGCAGGGTCTGATACAATAACAGCATCCAGCCCCATATCCCGCAGTTCACGGAACCAGGCTCCTGCTCCCACTTCGTTCCCCTCGTGGGTCACCATGTTGGCTGCGACATAGACCTTAGCACCACGTGCATGGGCATAGTCAATCCCCTCTTTCATTTCCTCCATTGAGAAATTTCCAGCCCGACTCCGCAAGCCATAGGCCTGCCCCCCAACAAATACGGCATCTGCTCCATAATCAATTGCCACTTTTAATTTTTCCAAAGTTCCAGCAGGTGACAAGACCTCTGGACGTTTTAATGTTCTTTCTGTCATACCTTTCCTATTTCACCTTATCTATATCGTATTCATAGAAACCTGTATCCAGCCCGCGCTCTTTTGGATGCAGGTTGCGAATCTGTTCATCCAGCAAAAAGGCTTGGTCATAGGTCAACTCTCCCACTTCTGCTAAGTCTCTTGCTTTAACAAAGAGCTTAGCGATCTCTACAAAATTTTCACCCGGGCAGTAAATACCATCTAATTTCCAGTGTCGGTAATCGTGCTCCACCAACTCGTTCAACTTCATCATCATGTCAATGTCATTGTTGATGAAAATATGCGTTCCATGCTTGTCTTCGTAAATCGAATAGTGGCTATCTGGGTCACTAGGTTCTGCTAGGAAAAGCCCACGCTCCCGTGACAAATCCGTCTCATCTGCCTTAGTATAATTGTAGTAGTTCTGCAAGAGAGTCCGCTTAGAATGATGAATCACAGATGCGCCGTAAACCAAAATTTCCGCTGGAATTTCAAGATTTTTAGCAATATCAAATAGCTCCTCAGACGGAATTTCTCTAGCCAGTACCGCACCGACCGCACCGTGGTCTTTCCAGAAGTTAATCTGGCGACTAGAAGTCACAAAAACAGAGGTGTCGTAGATCAACTTAAAATTGTAACCGTCACGCTTGTTGATGTAAAAGATGCCCGTATCGCCTACCACCAGATAATCGACCTTAATTTCTTTCATCAATTCCATGAAAGGTTGAATATGATCCATCATATCTTGGTGCATGAGGGCATTTGCTGCAACGGTTAATTCCTTTCCAGCTTCATGCGTCAAACGCGCAATCTCCCGCAGTTCGTCATAAGTAAAAGAATGGGGTATCCGCAGAGCATGGTCCTCTTCTCCGACATAGATACGATCTACTCCCGCTTCTAATAGTTGTTTGACTTGTTCAATACTTTCAGCAGTCGCTGTAATAACAATTTTTTCCATAACCCTCATTATATCATAGTCTTTAATAATCTTCAGCACTTCCTCGATTTTTAATGTTCAGACTTTTCTCATTTTTTTGTAATGTAAACGTAATATTTCTGTTACAGAAAACCAGCATTGTTATGATAGACTAAATAAACGCAAAGGAGACGATATGGCACTTAGACAATATCGGCCTGATTATTACCAGTATGACGAATCAATCCCGAAAGAGAAACAACAGGCCGCCTACCAAGCATATCACGCCACTAATCCAAATAAGGAACGTGTCAAGGAATTTTTCTTTTTCTTGAACATTGCTATTTTTAGTGTGATTACCGTGATTGCAACATACATTTATCTTTCAAACAAAATTCCTGTCTTTTTAGCCTTTCTATTGGCAATCGCAACAGGCTTGATCGGATTAAAGTTCGTCCAATTTCTAATAAGAAAAAGACTATCTAAAGATATAAGCAAAAACAGAACCCGCAAAAAATGAGCGGGGTTCTGTTTTTTTTCATCGTAAACAATACAGCCTTGTATAGCCGTTTAGTTTATTTTTAGTACTAGGCAACGAGTCGCAGGTAGTACTGGGGTACAGCAAGACGAGTTAACGAAGTAATAAAAATATAAACTAAATGACTATAAATTTTCTAAAATCATTCCATTTTTAAAACCTTGTCTACATTCTGAGTGTGTCTATACTGATTTTTCAGACCAAAGACAAAAGTTACTGGTAGCTCTAAAATAATTTTACAAATCAGTAGAGATAAGATAGTTGAAGCTCATCTATTTTTGATTTTCTTTGAGGATTATTATGTTTGATTCTGATTGAAACGATTAACAAGATGAATCGCAACTACCAAATGAAAGAGGATTAGGCTCAAAAAGCCTCCTATAACAGTCCCATTTTGGAAGTGTATAAAGATGAATATCATTATATCCATTGCTATTATTTCAAAAATAGAGATAATTAACTTTCTTTTCATGATTTTCTCCTTCTTAGCACATAAATGCTTTTGTTTTAGTCATAATAACAATATATTAAATATATCAAAAAATCAAACAAAAGGAGGTTGTTTTATAGCCGTTTAGTTTATTTTTAGTAATAGCTCCAACAGTCTGGGGAGAGACTGTTGGAGGGGGGAAATGAAGAAAACGAAGTTTTCGTCAAAACAGTCTGGGGAGGGACTGTTGGATATGTAGATACATAAAAAATCCGCGACTGCGGATTTTTTATTCTTCTTCTACCACTGGTAAGTCAATCTCAATATCTTCTGTCGTAACTGCAATTTCTTCTGCCACTTCTTCTACGGAAGGAGCTGCTTTTGCTTTCGATTTGATCGAAGCAAGCAAATCGCTTGTCGTGATATTTTGTTCAGCCATTTTTTCTTTGATTTGCTCAAATTTTTCAAGAGATTGCGACTTGACCAATTGCGCTTTTTCTTTACCTGTTTGTACCAAATCATCAACTGTCAATTCACCTGATTCCAATTGACCCTTGACAGATTCATATTTATCAACAGCCTGCTGGCCCAAATCTTGTGCCTTTTGGATAAATTCCGCATTGATTTCTTCATGATTTTCCCGGTAATCTTTAGCAAGGTTCCGCACCTTTTTCTTGACTACTTGACCAGTCTTAGTCGCAAGAAAAGCTGCCGCAGCTGCTCCTCCTGCCGCCCCTAACAGGATACTTGTGAAAATACTAGACTTTTTAACCATGTTTTTCTCCTTTCTTTCCTAAAATGGAAGATAACTTACTCATAACTGCTAAGGCTCCGCCCGCTTTGATAGTGCGTTGACCTGCTGTACGAGCTCTAACTGTCAAATCACGAGCAGAGCTATTGAGGTCAGACACTGATTCTGATAAATCAGCAACTGCTACAAATAGCGGATCCAAGGTAGCAACCTTGCCATTCACATCTTCGACAAGGACATTTGTCTTTGCCAATAATTCATTGGTTTGGTAAAGGGTCACATTGACATCACTCGTCAACAGATTCAAACTTTGTTGGGCTTCATCCACCACGTTTGATACTTTCCTTAACAAGAGGATAACGTAGACTGCGACAGCAGCAAGAGCTACTGCAATGATAAAAACAGATACTTCAATTAACATAAACATCTCCTTTTCTTAATCTTGATAGTAGGGCAGGTCTTGCCTGCGGCGATAGATTCCTAGGACAAGCGCAAGGAATATCAACAAGGCAGAGAGCCATTGGGAAACACGCAAGCCTGAAAGCATCAGGCTATCCGTCCGCATCCCTTCAATCACAAAGCGACCAGCCCCATACCAGATCAAGTAAAAGAGCGTGATCTCCCCCTGCTTGAGTAGCCGTTTGCGTCTACGTAGCAGACAGATCAAAACAAAGCCTAGCAGGTTCCATAAAGACTCGTATAGGAAAGTCGGAGTGCGGTAGCTCCCATCAATATACATTTGCTTGCGGATAAAGGCAGGCAAGTAATCAAGATGTGTGATGCTTACTCCATAAGCCTCTTGGTTGAAAAAATTTCCCCACCGTCCGATCGCTTGAGCAACCATGACAGACGGCGCCGCCACGTCCAGAAAATCCCAGGTTTCGATAAAATGATAGCGGGTAAAAAAGACAAGAAAGAGGAATCCTGTCAAGAGACCACCATAAATAGCAAGTCCCCCTTCCCAAATGGCAAAAATGGAAAGCAGGTTGTCCTTGTAAAGGTTCCAAGAAAAGGCTACATAGTAAATTCTTGCACCAAGAATGGCTAGGGGAAAGGCGTACAAAATGAAATCGAGAATAAATTCAGGCAAAATCTTTTTCCGCGGTGCTTCTTTGGAAGCCAGAAAAACTGCCAAAACCAAACCTGCAATAATACACAAGGCATACCAACGGATTTCAAAGAGACCTAATTTTACAGCAACTGGATCAATCATCGGTTACTCCTTATTGCTTTCAATCAGTCTACCCAGACGTTTTTCAAATTCTCTGGTCGCATCAAATCCCATTTGCTTTGAACGATAGTTCATCGCTGCGGCTTCAATCACGACAGAGATATTCCGCCCTGTTTTAACTGGAATCCGAATCTGCGGAATCGCAATGCCTGCAATTTCAATCGAGTCTCCACTATTACCCAAACGATCAAAAATCTTGCCTGTTTCATAATTTTCAAGGTAAATCGCTAATTGTACCTCTGATGATTCCTTGACAGCACTAGCCCCGTACAGGCTCATAATATCAATAATGCCCACTCCGCGAATTTCGAGTAAGTGCCGTAAAATTTCAGCAGGCTCTCCCCAGAGGGTCACATCATCTTTGGCATAGACATCTACGCGGTCGTCCGCCACAATTCGGTGTCCGCGCTTCACCAATTCAAGGCCTGTCTCGCTCTTACCAATTCCTGAATCTCCTTGAATCAAGACCCCCATTCCATAGATGTCCATAAGCACTCCATGGACACTGGTGCGTTGGGCTAGACGAGAATCCAAATAAGAAGACAATTCACCCGCCAAGCGGCTCGTTGCCGTATGACTTTGGAAAACAGCAATTCCTTTTTCCTGCGCTGCCTGAAACATCTCATCAGGAATTTCCAAACCACGCGCCACAATCACTACGGGCGTTTCAGGCTGAAACATCCTCCGCAAGACCTGGTAGCGATTATGGGAGGTCATCGCCATTAAGTAAGACCATTCTTTCATACCTATGAGCTGAATCCGCTCTGGAGCATAGTAGTCAAAATATCCTGTCATCTCAAGACCCGGACGTGTAATATCAGATGTGCTGATCTCTTTTTCAAGTAATGCTTCTGTGCTGTAAGCACTGCTCACACGCACATTGTCAATCAAATCTTTGACAAAAACTGCCATATCATCCCCCTCATTTCTTTACAACTATTATACCACAAGATAGGAGGAGAATACAAAAAAGGAAGTAGGGAAACTCGATTTCCTTGAAATCTAGTCTCCTACTTCCTACTAGGTTACCATCTATCTCTATGGATTTTCTCTGCCTCTTTTACCTTACGAGGTCCTGTTCCGTAGCGTTCTGCATAGACATCTTCCTTAAAGGGGAGAAGGATGGCAGCTAGGATATAAGCTGCAACTGCAAGTAGACCTAGACGTCCGAACAGGCAGAGGATCACAAAAATAACCCGTGTAATGCTCAAATCCCAACGAAAGCGATCGGCTAGACCTGCTAACACACCAGAGATGAGCTTCTTATTTCGCTGTTTATAAAATCCGAATGGCATGTTGTACTCCTTTCACGATAATCGGGCTGGTCACTGTCTTGATATAAAGGTGGAGAAGATGTTCTCCTTTTTTTTCACAAAAATAGGGACTGGTTTTCTTTTTCCTGTTGATGACAAGCTGACCGACTGAACTCTCCAGCTTCCCCCGTACCCCCTGATGTTTGGGCACTTGCAAATAGATCGGTGCTTCGACGAGTTGTAGGAAGAGGTGCTGAGACATCTGGTTCATGGCTACGATACGGATATCCTGTTGTTTTTTATCCGTTGCGCTATGAATAGAAACATCTTCAAATGGAAGATAGTCTAGTCTCGCATCTGCTCTTCCCAACTCTAAATTTAAAATCGACATCCACTGGTTTGGCAGAAAGACTGTCATGTGACAGGGAAGATTGGAAGCAAAGTGCAACCCTTGATTTTCAACATAAATCTGAGGCAAAAAGGCTTGACTGGTCTGTTGAGGATAGACAAGATGGATCTGAACTTGATCCGACTTGCTTTTCATGAATGCAATTTTTCCCTCTGATACACTGATGAAAAGGGATTCAATATCTGAAAAGGTATAGTCTTGCTTCAACTTGGACGAAGAAAAAATTTTCAAGCTCGGAAGTGTAAAACTCAAGCGTGGTTTTTCCTCCTCAACCAGAAAATCTGGTTCTTCATCAAACTCTAAAAAACAGGCACGCGCTTCTTCTTTTGTCAGAACACCTTTTTCATATAATTCCATCAATCGTTTTTGTGGTTCTCGTGCCATTTTCTCACCTCGATTCTCTTCTATTATACCATAGACAAGGCAAAAGAAATCAGCCCAAGGACTGATTTCTTTTATCAATGGATACCAGTAAGCCCCGACACTTGCCACAGCGGTATTTGGCTGTATTGACACGCCGTTTTCGAGGGTAGACTTGAGCACACTGCTGACAGCGATAGAGATAGTCAACAGTATCGAAGGCTGGAAGCGGTGGTGCATAGCGTACCCCATCCACCGCCTTTAGCAATTCCTTAAAGTCCCTGTCCTTATGGCGGTAACCTTTTTTCTCAAAATAAAGGTGATAATGGCAGAGTTCGTGGCGCACAATTTTCCGAAACAAGACTAGATCTGCCTCATAGTAACGCGGATTAAAGTCCAAGTGCCCGTCTTTGGGGAAGAAACGACCACCTGTCGTTGTCAATCGGTGATTCCAGTAGGCTTGGTGGCGAAATTCTTTTCCAAAATCCTCACGCGAAATCTGCCGAACATAGTCAGTGAGATTCATGCGGTGCTACCAAACTAAGATTGACTTTTTCACGAACTGTATCTAGCTTGTAGACCCAAACTGTTACTAGATCGCCTACTGACACGACTTGGCTGGGATGTTTGATAAAATGCTTACTCATATTCGAGATATGAATCAAACCATCTTCATGGATCCCAATATCAACAAAGGCACCGAAGTCGACCACATTGCGAACAACCCCCTCTAATTTCTGACCAATTTCCAGATCTTTGAAGTCAAGTACATCTTGGCGAAGAACAGGCGCCGCAAAGTCATCCCGTAAATCCCGACCCGGCTTGAGCAAGTCGGCTAGGATATCTTTCAAGGTCTCCTTCCCAAGACCAAGTTCCGTAGCCATTTCCGTCAATTGAACAGCCTTTAATTTTTCCTGCGCTGCCTCATCTAAGTGCTGAATTCCGAGCAAGTCAAATAGTTTTTGGACGGCTGGGTAAGACTCTGGGTGAACGCCTGTATTATCCAAGAAATTGCTCGCCTCGGGAATCCGTAAGAAACCAGCTGCCTGCTCAAAGGCCTTGTCCCCCAGGCGTGGGACTTTTTTGAGCTCTGCGCGCGAGGTCAAAGCTCCATGCTCCTCTCGGTATTTCACAATATTTTCTGAAATCGTCTTATTGAGACCAGCTACGTGGGCAAGGAGGGCAGGACTTGCGGTATTGATGTTGACTCCGACCTGATTGACCACTGTATCGACCACAAAATCAAGGCTTTCGGATAATTTTTTCTGGTTGACATCATGCTGGTACTGACCGACACCGATTGATTTGGGATCAATTTTGACCAATTCTGCGAGTGGATCTTGCAGCCTACGGGCGATGGAGATCGCCGAGCGTTTCTCAACCGTCAAATCTGGAAATTCATGCCGTGCCAATTCGGAAGCCGAGTAAACGGACGCTCCACTTTCATTGACAATCACATAGCGAACATCTGGGAATGCTTGCAGTATTTCTGCCACAAAGCTCTCTGATTCCCGGCTAGCTGTCCCATTTCCAATCGCGATAATTTCAATACCATATTGACCAATCAAGGCGGCAAGTTCTTCCTTAGCTTGAGCAATCTGGGCTTGAGAGGCTGGTTTGACAGGATGAATGACCTGAGTTGTCAACAGTTTTCCAGTCTGATCCACGACCGCTAACTTGGCTCCTGTCCGAAAGGCAGGGTCAAATCCCAAGACCATTTTTCCTTTTAATGGTGGCACTAAAAGGAGATTGCGGAGGTTATCTGAAAAGAGGGTAATCGCTCCTTCTTCGGCTTTTTCAGTCAGTTCAGTCCGAATGCGACGTTCCATAGCCGGTACAATTTTCTTCTTGACCGCTTGGCTGATAGCTTCCGTAATATAGGTATTTTTCTGAGGGAAACGCACTTCAAAAAAGCGGAGAATTTTCTCGAGATGATGGTCAAAGGAGACTTTTAAGATCCCTAATTTCTCCCCTCGATTGAGAGCCAGTGTCCGGTAGCCGTGCATGCTAGCCACTTTTTCAGAAAAGTCATAGTACATCTGAAAGACTTGCTTTTCATCAGCTTCTGGATCTTTTAATTGTGACTGGAGAGTGGAATATTGCAAGATTTCATGGTAGGTCCAAGATCGTAATTTCACATCTTCTGAAATCGCCTCAACCAAAATATCCACCGCACCTGCCAAACAGGCGCCAGCCGTATCAAAAGCTTCACAGATGAAAGAGGTCGCCTGCTCCTCTAAATCTGCAACATTTTGCAAAATGAGACGTGCCAAGGGAAAGAGACCTGCTTCTCGTGCAACAGTCGCCTTGGTTCGACGCTTCTCCTTATAGGGCAGATAGAGTTCTTCCACATCTGCTAATTTTTCAGCTTCTTCAATCGCCTTGCGCAGTGAATCGGTTAATTTTCCCTGCTCCTCAATCTTGGCTAAGACGGTCGCCTTGCGCTCTGCAAGAGCCGTTAAGGACTTGTCCAAGTCGATAATAGACTTGATGACAACCTCATCTAAATTTCCCGTCATTTCCTTACGGTAGCGGGCAATAAAGGGGATGGTATTCCCTTCCGCTGTCAGGGTTAAGACCGTTTCAATCTGCTGTAAACGAACACCCAATTCCTGGGCGATTTTCAAATATTTTTCTTCCATAGCCCTTATTATATCATGGATATTGGAAAGAAAAAAGCGGGAAACAGGAAGCAAAAATAAAGGAGGGAGGTCATCGTTTTCTTCAAAATCACGATTGAACCTCTCTCCCGATATCCTTCCAATATCTGTTTTATTTCGTAAAATCAATCCTCTGGGCTAAACGGTCAATGACCAGAGAGCCGACAAGGAGGGAGGCAAATTCTCCCAAGGCAGTAGTAAGCCAAGTCACTAAGAATGGACTTCGGTACAGTACATATAATTCAACAGCAATAGTAAACATGCTTATGGAAAAAAAGATCGAAAAGTATAAGAAGGCCTTGTTTAAAATACCATTCAATAGATACTCTTTCTGATATTTTCTAAAGAAATAGACACCCAGAGCTACGAATACGAGGGTTGAGCTCCCACCGACAAATACATCGATAACGCCAAATCCAATAAAGTTAGAAATCATACAGCCAATCGTAACAGCTACTAGATATTTACGATTATAAAAGGCTAGAAAATTCAGCATTTCTGACAAACGGAACTGGTAGGCTCCGTAAGCGATCGCGTTGAGGGGTGGTGTCACTGTTAGCACCACATAAAGTGCCGCAACCAAGGCAATATGTGCCATGTCACGGACTGTCCATTTTGTTTGATTCATGTAAGTCTCCTTTGGCGGCTAAACCGCGTATAATATGCTTGGCTAAAGGAAGGAAGCGCCAAGGGTTGTATAAGATATAAGGGCGTTAAAAAAGCGAATGAAAATTAGGAATCTTGACGCAGAAGCATAGCTTCTAGGAAAGATTATCTATTTTCCGAGCTTTTAGCCCGCGTTCGATTAAACAAGATACAAAGCCCGTTAAGAACTCAAAGCGAAAATAGGAAATCTGACGCAGAGCTTTTAGACGAGAGTTTGCTTCGCAAAATGCTATTTCCCGCCTCTAAAGGTATCCCATACCTTTAGAGCTAGGAAAGATTATCTATTTTCCGAGCTTTTAGACCGCATTCAATTTCATCAAGATGTGAAGCCGTGAAAAAACGAATGAAAAATAGGAAATACGACAATGAAGCATCCAGACGAGAGTTTGCTTCGCAAAATGCTATTTCCCGCCTCTAAAGGTATCCTATACCTTTAGAGCTAGGAAAGATTATCTATTTTCCGAGCTTTTAGCCCACGTTCGATTAAACAAGATACAAAGCCCGTTAAGAACTCAAAGCGCACTCAAGAGTATCCATATCCGTAAGCGGACATAGTCCGCAACGGCTACGGAAAACTAGGAAATCTGACGCAGAGCTTTTAGACGAGAGTTTGCTTCGCAAACTTCTATTTCCTGCCTCCAAAGGTATACTATACCTTTGAAGCTAGAAAGATTTTTCTTTTTCGCACAGAGTTTAGGGCGTGTTCAATTTCATCAAGATGTGAAGCCGTGAAAAACCTACCGCCCTAGGGTATCCGTCAGTTATCAAACTTCTCATTTTTACAACGTCTCCAGTATAGCATAATATGGGAGAATATGATAGACTAAGGATATGAAAAACTATATAAAAGCATTTTTTGAACATGAAATTCTAGCCTATTTGTTTTTTGGAGTCGCCGCGACCCTCGTCTATATTATCACGAGAACCGGTCTTTTCTTTGTCATTCCTCATACTCTGACGGTTGTCTTTATCTCTAACTGCCTAGCCATCCTATTTGCCTTTATCACCAATGACCAAATTGTCTTTAAGCAAGAATGGACTGACTGGCAAAAACGCCTGCTCAAATTCATCTCCGCACGGATCACAACCCTAGCACTAGATTTGGTACTGGCCTATCTTC
Source organism: Streptococcus acidominimus (assembly GCF_001921825.1). Classification (GTDB taxonomy): domain Bacteria; phylum Bacillota; class Bacilli; order Lactobacillales; family Streptococcaceae; genus Streptococcus; species Streptococcus acidominimus. The sequence goes on along the minus strand of NZ_MSJL01000004.1, from coordinate 10,071 downwards.
TGGTCGATGCCTTCCCTCAAGTCATTGGACAGTTCGTCAATCAGAATCCTGCTAGCATTAACGCTATTGCAACCCTCATTTCACAAGTGCTTGTCATTGTACTGAACTATATTTTTAGTAAGCTATTCGTCTTTCAAAATACGAAGAATAAGAACCCCTAAACTAGGAGTTCTCAGATTGAAGACAAACTCCCTTTTGAAGTTTGTCTTTTTAAGTTTCATCAGGCAAATGTGTCTTGAACTGGTCACTATGTAGGCAATTTCTCTGAATTCTCCAAAATAAAAAAGCTTACCTGTCCTCCATTTTATCAGTTTTTTGAGATTTAAACACGCCAAAGTCAGTCCAATTTTATCTTCCATTTTGGACTTGCCAATCTCTCTTGTATAACGTAAATTGTGATATTCTTTAGCTGTCCCAAAAAGTCGCTCAATCGTCTCTTTTCGCTTCTGATAGAGCTCCTTCATCCCTCTTTGATGGCGGATATCTTCACAACTATCTAGGTAATCTTTCCAAACATGACGGGTCATCACCTTTTGATGGTTCTTGCTTGTGGTGCATACGGATAACAGGGGACAAGTGGCACAAATCTTTGGGGCACTCTTGTATTCTTGATAGCCCTCTCGAGTCGTGGTACGATAAGTCAAGGTCTGATTTTCAGGGCAAAGGTAACAGTCATAATACTCATCATAAATAAAGTCTTTCGGACGGAGTTTCCCTTTCTTCCCCTTGGGTCTAGTATAAGGAAAAACTGGCGTAATGTTTTTATCTAGGAGAAACTTAGCAATGCTTGGTGTTTTATAGCCTGAATCAGCGATGAGAAATTGTGGGGCAAAAGGTTCTAGCTTGGCAAAAAGAGCAGAAAAAGCCTGACTGTCATGAACATGACCAGGTGCAACACTATAAGCCAATGCCCAACCATGCTTGTCACAGGCAACTTGAGCAGAGTAAGCAAACACTTCCTTATGCTCGCCTTTATGAAACCAGCCACTTTCTGGGTCAGTCGTTGAGACTTTCTTTTCCTTAGGCTCTTTTCTTTTGGCGGGCTTTAGCGACTTTTTTGCGTGTTTCCTCCTGTCTAAATCAATCTCAAGCTCGAGTTGGTCACTCATGAACTTAGCCTGCTGGTTGACCATTTCCTTACGGTACTTGTGATTATTAGCAGCCGCTTTAATGTGAGTACCGTCTATGAAAATATCACTGGGATCAATTAAACCAGCTACTAGAGCTTGATGTAACACCTGACTAAAAGTCTTAGAAATAACCGCTTTATCTTGAAAACGACGACTATAATTTTTCCCGTAGGTTGTGAAATGAGGAACCTTATCGTCCAAAGTCAGCCCAAGGAACCAGCGATAGGCAGTGTTCACTTCAATGTCTTTAATCGTTTGACGCATGGAGCGAATGCCATAGAAACATTGGATAAGGGGAATTTTAATGAGCATGACAGGGTCTAAACTTGGACGACCATTATCAGGCGAATAAGTCTCCTCAACCACATCATAGATAAACTCAAAATGGATCATCTTATCAACTTGACGGAGAAAATGGTCTTCTGGTACAAGTTGGTCAAGTGTATAGAAGCCAAATTGATGGCGATTATAGTCAGGCTTTTCTTTGTGAAACATTACCTTACCTCACAAGCGTTTTCTTTTAGTATACTCCTAAAATTTGAAAAAAGCTCTTAGAATCTGAATTCTAGGAGCTTTGTCTTCAATCTGAGAACCCCTAAACTAGGAGTTCTTCTTTTTGTTGTTTCTTGTCAATCGTTCTTTGATACGCTGTATAATCGCCATCACATCACCGGGTCTAGGCGCAAATTCCTCCACCTGCAGGCTCTGCACCGTAGCATTTAGGACGGCTCCGATAATCAGGATATTAGCAACAAAGATAAACCAAAGCATCAGAACTAAGATGACCAAGGAAGTGACGAGACGGAAATCCAAAAAGCGATTTGCATAGGAATCAACATAGATTCCAAAGACTTGCCCTACTGTTGCCATAATAGCTAGAACAAAAAGGGAGCCCGGCAAAACATAGCGGATTTTTTTAATGCGAACATTGGGAAGGAAAAAATAGAGCATCACCAGAGCTAGAAAGAGGGCGATATAGGCAACTAGCTGGGTCTGATTGAGCAGGGTATTAAACAGGGGATCAAAATGAAATTTTGTGGATACTAATTGGAGCAGGGTCTTACCAAAAGCGAGCATCATCACGCTCGAAATGATAATTCCTTGCAGTCCAATCCCCAGAAACATGCCCACGATACGACTGATGATAAAATCTCGGTGCTGATCGACACCATAAGCCTTGTTGACCGCCTTTTGAAGTGCCGCCATGCTTTTAGAAAGGGTCCAAAGTGTGGTAACAATGGCAATGCCCAACCAAGATGATGATGGTTGGGTCAGGATACTGACGACCATATCTGCTGCTGTCGGATAAAGTTTTTCAGGGAAAACTTCCGCCAGCACCTCTAAAATTTGGTGGACATCAATCTGTAAGTAAGGCAAAAGATTGGCGAGGGTCAATAAGACCGGAAAAACCGAGATAATCAGATAGTAGGCTACTGCAACCCCCGTCAAATCAAGCTCTGCTGACTGGTAAAATGATAAAAAGGAAGCGATAAATGACTGGCAGTTACTCCAGAGCTTCTTTTTGTTCATTGTCCCTCCTTTTTTCATCCAATTAGTAGGTCCCTTCTTCTCCTTGACTTGTCAAAATCACAGGACCATCCTTTGTAATCACAAATTGGTGTTCATACTGGCAAGATAGGCCACCATCTAAGGTTTTATGGGCCCAACCTGTCTTTTCATCAGTATCAATCTCCCAAGTGCCTGTATTGATCATAGGCTCAATGGTCAAGACCATCCCCTCACGCAGTCGCAGTCCACGACCTGCTCTGCCGTAGTGAGGTACCATCGGTTCCTCGTGCATGGTTGGTCCCACACCGTGACCGACCAAGTCTCGAACCACACCGTATCCCTTGCCTTCTGCGTACTCTTGAATGGCAGCGCCAATATCTCCGATACGATTGCCGACAACTGCCTGCTCAATTCCCCGATAGAGACACTCCTTGGTTACCTCCATGAGATCCTTGACTTCCTGACTGACCTCGCCAACGGCATAAGCCCAGCAAGAATCTGCGACACCACCTGCGTATGACTCTGTATATTTTTTCATGAGAGGCACATTGTTAAAGTCTAATTTGGAAACATCAAGAATGGTCTTATCAATTGGCTCACTCAAGACCATGTCGACCTTGAGCAAATCCCCTTCTTTTAAAATGTAATGACGTGGAAAGGCATGGGCTACTTCATCATTCAAACCACAACAGGTCGCATAGGGATAGTCCATGAGATGACCATCAACACCAATCTGCAAGGGAAGAACATTTTCTTCCTTACAGCGCCTGCGGACATATTCTTCCACTTCCCACATATCAAGACCTGGTTTAATCAGGTCACGAAGTCCAACATGAATCCCGGCAAGAATGTCTCCTGCCCGGTTCATAGCCTCAATTTCTCTCTGTGATTTAATCGTAATCATCTCATCCTCTTCTAGTTAGTTATAGTTGTTTCGTTTAAGCTCAAACAATCTGGGTAGAGACTGTTTGAGGTGGGAAATGAAGAAAACGAAGTTTCTTCAAAATCGCAGGTAGTTGCCTAGTTGATAGCTAGACAAATGGTAGACATGAAAAATAGTGACTTTTCTCAATAGTGCAACTTAAGATACGAGGGCGTTTGACACGAGTTTCACTCGTTCTATCTCCAACCTTGTTGTTATGGGCTTACTCAACATTTTGACTACGCTTTGTCAGTGAGTTGTAGCCCGAGTTCAATTATACAAGACAAGTTATCAAAGTAATAAAAGATAAACTAAATAACTATATCCTGCGTCGCAAGTAGCTGAAACTCTATATATTCACGCATTTTACGACTGTACCGGTCACTGCCTTTGTACTGGCGAAGCTTTTGAAATCCTGCTTTTTCTGCCACGCGCTGACTGGCCCTATTTTCCAAATGCGTCAACAGGCGTAAGCTCTGAAAACCAATCCGAGAAAATCCGAGAAACACCACGGTTTGCAAGACTTCTGTCATCAAACCTTGTCCCCAGAAAGATCGGTGTAAAAAATAGCCGATTTCTGTCTCTCTTTTTCGTTCGTCTATATTCTCAAAACGAACACAGCCAATCATCTGCCCCCTTGCCTTATCCTCTATCGCCCAAATTCCTAGCGGAGACCGCATAAAATCTTGAACCAACAAGTCGGTCGTCTCTTCAATCGTCACCACACTGGGCATGATGTAGCTCGTATTATGAGGATTGGAAAGAATCAGATGCAAGTCCCTGCAATCATCATAGGAAAAAGGACGGAGCAGGAGACGGTCTGTCTCAAAGCTCGCATATTGTGCCAATCGTTTCCACATTTTCATCTTCTATCTTTACTTTAGCAAAAAGCGAGCAGGCTAATCGTCCACCATGTCTTCGATTTTCCACACTCACTTACCTGTCAGGAACCTATTTAGCTGGATCAATAAGCTCAATATCTGCTCCTAAGTCTTTTAGTTTTTCAATAATATTCGAATAGCCTCGGAGAATAAATTCAATATTTGTAATTTCAGTTCGACCTTCTGCCATTAGTCCTGCAATCACCATAGCAGCTCCTGCACGCAAGTCTGTCGCCCTCACACGGCTACCATTGAGCTTGTTGGGGCCTTGGTAGCTGATGCGACTACCCAGAACACGAATATCCGCTCCCATATTGATCAATTCTTGAACATGACCAATCCGCTTTTCATAAATGGTATCTGTAATCGTCCCTGTACCTTCAGCCTTTAGTAGCAAGGGAGTAAGCGGCTGCTGCAGATCTGTCGCAAAACCTGGATAGGGTGAGGTTTTGACACTAACTGCTTTCAACTTCCCTTGTTTTTCGACAAAAATACTATCTTCTGACACCGTCATACGGACGCCCATAGCTTCTAATTTTGCGATAAAACCTTCCAAGTGTTCGTAGAGGACATTGTCAATCTGAATCCCTTCACCGACAGCCGCCGCAAGGGCAATGTAGGTGCCGGCTTCAATTCGGTCGGGAATTACTTGGTGACGCGTACCATGTAGCTTTTCAACCCCCTCAATGGTGATCACTTCCGTACCTGCACCACGGACATGGGCTCCCATATTGTTCAAGAGTGTTGCTACATCAATAATCTCTGGTTCACGAGCGGCATTTTCAATCACCGTACGGCCTTCAGCCTTAACTGCTGCAAGCATGGTATTGATCGTCGCACCCACACTCACCGTATCCATAAAAATATGGGCTCCGTGGATCCGTTTGCCATTAGTAGACAAGTGCATATTGGGACCTTCATAGGTCATGCTTGCCCCCATAGCTTCAAAGGCTTTCAAATGCAGGTCAATAGGTCGAGGACCTAAATCACAGCCACCTGGCAAGCCGACAATAGCCTGCCCAAAACGACCGAGCAAAGACCCATAAAAATAGTAAGATGCTCGCAGGCTGTTGATTTTACCAAATGGCATAGGCATGTCTTTGACACCTCGCGGATCAATTTCCAGAGAATCTCCGCTGCGCTTGACAGTAGCCCCCATGGTCTCCATAATGTTGATCAGACTATCAACGTCAGAAATATCAGGCACACCATCCAGAGTTACAATTCCATCTGCTAAAATAATTGCTGGAATCAGAGCCACAACTGAATTTTTGGCTCCACTGACGGTCACTCTCCCTTTCAAGGGATGACCACCATTGATCACAATTTTTCTCATACTATACAAATCTCTTTCTCAAATTCGCCAAAATGGCATACAGTTCATTGTACCATAACTTAATGTAAATAGCTAGTTTTCGTTTTCCTCGTGTGGGCAATCAGAAAAGGGAGATAGGCAACTTGCCTCCCCCCTACTTTCATTACTTATGCTTTTTGAAAATCAAAAGAATACTTTGTCAAGAGTATTGATGAATTGAACATGAGCTAAAAGTTCTAGTGGGTTTTCAGCCTATTCCTTTAAAACAAGAAGGAACAGACTTCTATCTTCGACTACGTTTCCTCGTCTACTTTTGATTTTCGTTGAATATTACTCCACTCTATTTTGGCACTGAATCCACCAATGAGAGCGGAAAAACTCCGCTCCAGTGAAAATAAGTTGAATTTTTCTCCTACTCTTTGAAAAAGCTGGTTATTTTTTCACCCTTGTCCGTTTGAGCATTACCTACTTCTCTAAGCTATGGTAGGTTCTTCATAGCAACCACTCTTTTTGAATGCCGTAGTCACTCAAGATTTTCTCGATACGGTCAAAGTGCAGTCGAAAATGCTTTTGATAGTGCCCGTCTGAACCGATTGAATAGCGCCTGCACCCCATTTCCTGCAAGATAGAAAGGGCATAGAGGTAGAGCGCCTCATTGTCATACAAGTACATAGATTTACTATTTAACTCGAAAGCCAAGTGGTAGTCCATCATCTTTTTGAAGAGAGATCGGAGATTTGGTTCAAACTCCCGCAGGTCGTCCACGGTCAAAGATAATCTTCTAAAACCATAGTCAAAGTGGGCTAATACATCCGCAGGAACCCGCTCAACAGCTCGTTCCAATTCCTGCAAATAAGTCAGGATATGCTCTTTTGGATCCAGAGACAGAACCTCGTCTTCCAAGTAATCAAACCGACCATTATGGTGGACGGATAAGAGTTTCAAATCAAAATCTTTCCCCTCTAAATAAGCTAGAGTATCTTCTTCTCGAGGGGCGTAATAGCCGATTTCAATCCCTTTTTTGATCCGGTTTCCATACTCCCGCTCCAAGCTTTCAATTTGCTCTGTATAAGCCTGATAATCTGGTACATCATCCCGAGGTCCACCTAGATAGGGATTGGAGAGATCAAAGTGTTCTGTGGTCACAATTTCTCCCTCATATATCGTCAAATAATCTTCAAATCGTGCATCCGCATCATAAGAAAAATACGTGTGTAAGTGATTATCCCGCATGATTTTCCTCCTTGCTTGGAAATCCAAATCTATACTCAATATAGTCATTTAGTTTATATTTTTATTACTTCGTTAACTCGTCTTGTATAATTGAACTCGGGCTACGAGCTGTGCAAAGAAGAGCGATAACTGTTTCAGTTTTAGCTGATGATGGTTCTTTAGGAAATAGGCTGAAAACCTCCACTGGAGCTTTTCACTCGTCAAAACTCCTATTTTTGCTTTGCTCGTCTAACGCCCTTGTATCTTGTATAATTGAACTTGAGCTACAACTCACTGACAAAAAGATAAATACTCCTAGAAGCCACAGCTTCTTCGTCGTATTTCCTATTTTGTCTAGGAGTTGCTTCCACAGTCTAGGAATAGACTGTGGAAGGTTGGAGATAAAACGAGTGAAACTCGTGTCAAACGCTCTCGTATCTTGGGTAATTGAACACGCCCTAAACTCTGTGCGAAAAAGATAAATCTTCCTAGAGTCTAATGACTCTTCGTCAGATTTCCTATTTTCGCTTTGAGTTTTTTACGGGCTTTGTATCTTGAGTTGTACTATTGAGAAAAGTTACACTTTTCTTATCTATCACTTGTCTAGTTATCAACTAGACAACTACCTGCGACTTTTAACGAAAACTTCGTTTTCTTTATTTCAGTATATCATATTTGGGATAAAAGAAAAGAGGTAGGGATGAGTCACTATCTCTTGAGATATATCTTCTATCGTCAGCTAACACTCAATAAAGAGTGGGACAATCGCTCTCTCTGAAATCGCGACTCCCCACTCCCGAACTTAATCTTCAAGGATATGTTTAAGTGCTTCTACCTTGTCCACACGCTCCCACGGCAGGTCAATATCGGTCCGTCCCATGTGACCATAGGCTGCTGTTTGGCGGTAAATTGGTCGTTTCAAATCCAGCATTTGGATAATACCTGCTGGGCGGAGGTCAAATAGCTCCCGAACGGCTGCTTCAAGACGATTCTCTGCTACCGTACTCGTTCCAAAGGTGTCAATCCGCACCGACACAGGATGTGCCACTCCAATTGCGTATGCCAATTGAACTTCTGCTTTCTTGGCTAGACCTGCTGCAACGATATTTTTAGCGATATAGCGGGCTGCATAAGAGGCTGATCGATCGACCTTGGTCGCATCTTTTCCAGAAAAGGCACCGCCACCATGACGTGAATAGCCACCATAGGTATCGACAATGATTTTACGCCCAGTCAAACCAGAATCTCCTTGCGGTCCCCCGATAACAAATCGACCAGTCGGATTGATGAAATACTTGGTCTGCTCATCCAGATAGTGGGCTGGAATAACCGCTTGAATGACTTGTTCAATCATGTCTTTGCGAATCGTTTCTTGGCTCACTTCAGGATCATGCTGGGTTGAGATAACCACTGTATCGACACGCAAGGGCTGATCTTTTTCATCATACTCGACCGTGACCTGACTTTTGGCATCTGGACGAAGATAGGAAATCGCACCAGACTTTCTCAAATCTGCCAATTTCTTGACCAATTGATGGCTAAGCGAGATTGGTAGCGGCATCAATTCAGGTGTTTCATCCACAGCAAAACCAAACATTAAGCCTTGGTCACCAGCACCAATTTGATCGAGTGGGTCTTGGTCTGCGTTTCCACGAACTTCAAAAGCCTCATTGACCCCTTGAGCAATGTCGGGCGATTGTTCCACCAAGGACGGATGAACGCCTACCGTTTCTGCTGAAAATCCATACTCTGTATTGGTGTAGCCGATTTCTGCAATCGTATCACGGACTACGCGGTTAATATCGACATAGGCTGTCGTTGAGATTTCTCCAAATACATGGACAGAGCCTGTGTAAACAACGGTTTCTGCTGCCACATGGGCCTCGCTGTCCTGCTCTAAAATCGCATCTAAAATCGCATCAGAGATCTGATCCGCAATCTTATCCGGATGCCCCTCTGATACCGATTCAGACGTGAAAAGTTTACGTTCTGACATCTTCATGTCCCCCTTTAAATAAAAAATGATACTAGAAAAACAACTACCCAGCTCCCAGCCATCCAGCTTCAGCAGACTAACCTGCAAGGACTAGCACCAATCTCCTACCACAAGACTGACCTTTTCTTAGCTCGCTTTCTCAGATAAAAGAAAGTCCGTACCCGTTGACTTCACTGTCATATAATATTGTTGCTTTGCAGTAACCTATACCTTACAGCACTACTTCGTTTTACTTAGAGAAAGCTAGTAAGTTGGCTAGGCTGACCCCAGATAGCGGATATTATAGAAAAAGTCGTTTCCATAGCTGTTACGACGGTTTACACAAGCGAACGATATTTTCGCTTGGGGAAACCTAGTAAGTCGCTTAGGCTGACCGCAAATAGCGGCAGCCGTAGAAAAAAGTGCGACGAAGGAGCCGTTTTTCTTAGTTCAGTTACGACGAGCGGGAAAGGGATTCGATATCAAGACCTTTCCCGTTCTAGTAAGTTGGCTAGGCAGACCGCAGATGGCGGCTGCCGTACAATGACGTGTAGCTGTGCTACCGTCATTGTTGCCAAGTTAAAAGTTACAAAGCACCGATTGCTCAATCTTCTGGGCAATCGCCTTTTCGGGACTTATAACTTCTCTAGTATACCATGTTTAGAAAGAAATTTCAGATTTTTTCAAATCATTTTTACACCCTATCTCAAAAAAGACAAGTACCAATCAGATAAAACAAGGAAATAGAAAGGAACTCCTCCCATTGAAAAGAGTTAGACTTTTCCTCGCTCTCACTCTTTTTCTTTACAAAGGTTATAAAAAACTCCTAGAAACTGAACAGCTGAACTGCTCCCTGTCAAGTAGACAGTCAAATAATAAAAGATATTAAGCAACCTGATTCCTGAATTCCCAAGGGGTCAGGTTGTTTAATTTAGTTTGATAACGTTGTGTATTGTAAAACTGGATATAGCTTTCCACATCTGCGACTAGCTCCTCATAGGTCTTGTATTTCTTGAGATGATAAGACTCTGTCTTGAAATGCCCAAAGAAACTTTCAATTGGTGCATTGTCGATACATTTCCCAACTCGTGACATGGATAGAGTGATGCCAGCCTGTGTTGTAAAAT
>NZ_MSJL01000039.1 GCF_001921825.1 Streptococcus acidominimus | reverse complement strand
ATGGAAAGATTTGGTTTTAGCTGTTTGGAGGGCTTTTGATAGAAGAGCAGTGTCTGCTGGGCTTAATTTAAAATCTGTTGGTTTCATATTTCTATTATATCACGTATCATTATTTTTTATTGAGTATAAGAAGAAACTTCCATTTTTCCTTTAAGGTATGGATGAAAACCAAAATAGAGTGGTGCATAGCACTGCAAAAATAGACTATATCCCCAAAGAGCATCCTACTTGTCAACAAGCAGAACCCAGAACAGCTACAAAAAGAACCTCAACCCAAAGGTTGAGGTTTTGTTTATGGATTCGCTAAGATGTTAAGGGTTTCAAGCAATTGATCGACATGGACTTCGACAGTATCACCTGTCCCCTTGATCTTGACTTCGACAATACCTTCGGCTGCTTTTTTACCGACTGTCACACGAATTGGCAAACCGATCAAGTCGCTATCAGAGAACTTCACACCGACCCGTTCATTGCGGTCATCAGTCAAGACCTCATAACCAGCAGCTACCAAACGCTCTTCGATCGAATCGGTCAGGCTCATGGCTGCCTCATCCTTGACATTAACTGGAATCAAATGTACATCAAATGGCGCCAATTCTTTCGGGAAGTTAATCCCCCAAGCAAAGCGGTAGTCGCCTTTTGGCGTTTTGTTCACAAAGAGGCGGGCATGTTGCTCTAAAACAGCTGATAAGAGACGGCTAACCCCGATCCCATAGCAGCCCATGATGATTGGAACTGCACGACCGTTTTCATCCAAAATCGTCGCATTCATGCTGTCTGAATAGCGCGTCCCCAGTTTGAAAATGTGACCAATTTCTATACCGCGGGCAAACTGCAAACTTCCTTTGCCATCTGGCGAAGGCTCTCCCTCTTTGACCTCACGAATGTCGACATATTCTGTCACCTGATAGTCCCGACCAGCATTGGCACCTGTATAGTGGAAACCATCTTCGTTGGCACCAACTACGGCATTTTTCAAGCCCTCTACCTTACGATCAGCAATGATTTTCACACTCTCTGGAAGTCCGACTGGACCTAGCGAACCGAAGTTTGCTCCAAAGACTGCAACTGCTTCTTCTGGACTTGCTGCTTCAAAGAAATCTGCTCCCAGATGATTTTTTAATTTGACGTCATTGACCTGATCGTTTCCGACAAGAAGAGCGACAACAGGCTCACCATCTGCTATAAAGAGCATGGTTTTAATAGTTTGCTCTTCTGGAATATGTAAGAAACTTGCAACATCATCAATACTCTTGCTATCTGGTGTTGCCACTTTTACCAGATCTCCGTCTGCTACGACCAGATTGCGCGGCTTATACTCACTCGTTGCCATTTCAAGGTTGGCTGCGTAGCCCGACTCGTTTGAATACACAATCGTATCCTCACCCGATACCAACCAGGCAGCCAGTTCTTCCTTGATCGCTGCTAGGACATCTTCTGGAATGTCATCAAAGGAAGCGACTGATTTGTCTAAAACAACCCAGCGTTCTAGATCCGTACGATCTGGAGTAATCGCCATAAATTCTTGGCTGTCCTTGCCTCCCATGGCTCCACCATCTCCAATGATGGCCTTAAATTCAAGACCTGCATGGGTAAAGATAGCTTCATAGGCAGCCTTGTAGTCATCATAGGTCTGGTCCAGACTGTCATAGCTAGCATGGAAACTGTATCCGTCTTTCATGATAAACTCACGACCACGAAGCAAGCCATTACGAGGGCGCTTCTCATCACGGTATTTAGGCTGGATTTGGTAGATATTGAGCGGCAACTGTTTGTAAGATTGAACTGCATCTCGAGCCAATAGGGTCACCGTTTCTTCATGGGTTGGTCCCAAAATAAAGTCAGAACCCTCGCGGTTTTTCAATTTGTAAAGGTCATCACCATAGGTATCGTAACGGCCTGATTCACGCCAGATATCTGCCGACAGGAGGGCAGGCGCTAAAAATTCTACTGCACCAATCTTGTCAAATTCCTGACGCATGATATTTTTAGCTTTCTCAATCACGCGATTGGCAAGTGGCAAATAGCTGTAAATCCCTGCTGAAATCTGGCGGACATAGCCTGCACGTACCATCAGGGCATGGCTGATTACCTGGGCATCAGATGGCATTTCTCGCAGGGTTGGGATGATCATTTTTGATTGTTTCATAAATTTTTTCTCTCCTTAACTCATGCTTTAAAAAAAGACACGTAAAATATCATTCCAGGTGACGGCAATCATCAGAATGACCATAACGGCGACACCTGCTAGGGTAATATAGGATTCAATTTCTTGTTTGAGTGGTTTTCTGCGAATGGCTTCGATAATATTAATCACGATTTTTCCACCATCAAGGGCAGGAATTGGAATAAGGTTAAAGATTCCTAAGTTAATCGATAACATGGCGAGCAGACGCAAGACAGACCCCCAGCCATTATCGGCTGCTTGGGAACTGATCTGATAGATGGCGACCGGGCCACCTAGCTTATTCAAATCAAACTGGGAAACAATATTTTTCAGAGCTTGGACAATCAACATGCTGGTCGAAAGTGTTTCTTTCAAGCCACCGACAATTTTATAAGTAAAGCCTGTCTTTAAGATAGGCGACACTCCCAGATAGTAGCTTCCATCCTGTTCCTTGGTCGTCACATCCAGAACTCTTGTTTGTCCCTTGTGGTTGACTTCAAGGGATAAAATCGGAGCTTTTGTAGCACCTTGGCTGGCTTTAGCAATGGTAGTCGCAATCTCCTCATAATCGCTGACCTTTTCACCATTGATGGCGAGGATCTGATCGCCCGTGACAAGGCCTGCTTGTTGAGCAGCACCACCATCTGTCACCGTCACATGATTGGACCCAGCATCCGCTACTCCTCCTTGCAAGAAGAAAAAGAGGACAAAGGCAACAAAACCTAATATAAAATTGTTCATCGGACCCGCAAAATTGGTCATCAAGCGTCCCCAAACAGAAGCATTCTGGTATTGGACATCAAGCGGAGCAATACGAAGCTCTGTCCCGTCTTCTTCCACAATGGTCGCATCATGGTCTACGGAGAAAGTCTTGCTCTCATCCAAGACCAGCCCTGTAATTTCTAACCTCTCTTCAAAATCGTATGCCGTCACATTCATGGGAAGCGCCCCATCATCTAAAGACTTGTCAGAACAATTGATCCGAGTAACAGTCCCTGCTTCATTGACAGTTAGTGAGACAGGGGTTCCCGTCTTAATCTCCGTCTTATCTTCGCCCCAACCAGCCATACGGACATAGCCTCCTAGGGGGAGAAGTCGAATGGTGTAGGCTGTGCCATCCTTACCAATATGAGCAAAAATCTTGGGTCCCATCCCAATCGCAAACTCGCGGACAAGAATCCCTGATTTCTTGGCAAAGTAGAAATGTCCAAATTCATGGACAACGACAATCACACCAAAAATAAAAATAAACGCTAAAATCCCTTTCATCATTCCTCCTTAGAACAAACCAAAAAAGTGCATGATAGGAAAGACAAAAATCAAACTATCAAAGCGGTCTAAAATGCCACCGTGCCCCGGGATTACTCTACCAGAATCCTTGACCCCAAAGCGGCGTTTAATCGCACTTTCAACCAAATCGCCAAATTGGGCAAAAATGGAAAAAAGAACCACTAAGAGCAACATGCTGACAAGTGAGTAACCGGATGCCACCCCCTTATCTAGCAAGATAAAGATAAGGGCGACTACAAGAGCCGATACGATCCCACCGAGGCTTCCTTCTAGCGTCTTATTCGGTGACACCTTGGGCATGAGCCTGCGCCGTCCAATTCGGCTACCGATCATGTAGGCTCCAATATCTGTCGCCCAGACGATAAATAAGGCAAAGAGCACCTTATCCAAACCATCCATGCGCGCTAAAATCAGATGATGAAAGCCAATCCCAACATAGAAACTAGAAGCGATTGGAAAGGCAACTTCTGAATAGGAATAGTGTTGAATATTAAAGACTGTTGAGCCTAGCAAGCAAAAGACCACAAGGGCATAGGCTGTATAGTTCCCGTCAGTAGGCAGGAAGGTCAAGTAATTCTCCAGTGGCAAGGTCAAGACCAAGCTACCTAGCATGGTCAACATCCCCTCAATCGAATTGGGCAACAAACCGTGCATTTTCATCAGTTCAGCAGTCGCCATCATGGCTAGAAGCCCGATAAAGAGTTGAAAAGGTACTCCACCCTTTAACAAGAAAGGAATGAAGATGGCTAGCGCCACTCCCCCAAAAATCACTCGTTTCTGTAAATCCTTTGACATAGTTTCTCCCTCTTAGATGCCACCGAAACGTCTGTGGCGCCGATTATATTCTTTTATCGCTTCACAAAGCGCCGTTTCATCAAAATCTGGCCAAGCAATATCCGTAAAATACAGTTCGCTATAAGCAGTTTGCCAAGGTAAAAAATTACTCAAACGCAATTCGCCACTCGTTCTAATGACCAAGTCCGGATCGCGCAAGTTAGCGGGTAATTTATTCGTATAAAGATAATCCGCGATCAGCTGTTCATCAATATCCCCAGGATTAAACTCGGAATTTAAGACCGCCTGCGCAATTTCTCTAACCGCATGGGTCACTTCATCACGCCCCCCATAGTTCAAAGCAAAGTTTAAGATAAGCCCTGTATTATATCTAGTCTTTTGCATGGCATTATCCATAGCCTTTTTAGTCGCTTCCGGCAGGCGTGAATGGTCACCAATCATCTGGATTTTCACATTATTGGCATGCAAATCAGGCACATACTTATCATAAAACTCAACAGGCAGGTTCATGATAAACTTGACCTCTTTTTCTGGACGGGTCCAATTTTCTGTCGAAAAGGCATAGACTGTCAGTACCTTGACGCCCATCCTTGAGGCTGCTTTGGTAATGTTTTGCAGGGCATCCATACCAGCCTTATGTCCCATAACACGGGGCTGCATACGCTGTTTTGCCCAACGACCATTACCGTCCATAATGACGGCAATGTGCTTGGGGACCTGAATAGCTGGTTCAATCGTTTCTTTTTTCTTAAATGGAAAGCGGAACATGTTTTATCCTCACAGTATAATCGTTTTATTATACCATATTTTGCTAAGAATGCGAAAGTACGAGGGTTTCTGCTACCCACAAATTTCCCAGTAGTAAAAATAAACGAAACGACTAGAACAAAAAAACTGGACCTAAGCCCAGCTTCCTGCAATGATTATTCTTCTGTCACAGCAGTTTCCACCGCAACGGTCTCAACTGCTGCTTGATTGACACGACCACGGATAGCCGAACGTTCAAAGGTCAAATAGACACCATCAACATCCAGAACGACTTTTTGTTGGTCGATTTCATCAACAACCCCATACAAGCCACCGATCGTAATAATCTCGTCCCCTTTTTGAATTTGGTTCAAGGCTTCCAACCGGTTTTTCTGCTGCTTGCGTTGTGAAAATATCATAAATCCTAACATTGCCACCATTATCAGTGGAAATAGAAATTGTCCCATAGTATCACTCCTTTTTGAATATACTTCATTATACCAAAAGATTCTCTAAAAAGAAAGAAGAGCTGAAGTGCTACTCTCTATTTTCTAGCCTACAATAGATGTAAGACCTGAAAACCCAAAAGCAGAAATCTTCTCATAGCCAGTTACGACAAAACTTTCGCCCAGAGACTTGATAGGCATTACTAGACTATTATAGCCGTTTAGTTTATTTTTAGTACTAGCTCAAACAGTCTGGGGAGAGACTGTTTGAGGTGGGAAATGAAGAAAACGAAGTTTTCGTTAAAAGTCGCAGGTAGTACTGAAGTACAGCAAGACGAGTTAACGAAGTAATAAAAGATAAACTAAATGACTATAAAACTTATCATGACGATGTTTCTCCCCCCTCCCACTTCTATCCAAAAAAACCGCCAATACGGCGGCTTTTCATTAAGGAGATGATAATGAAAAATTTGGAAAGTTATCAAATAAGGAGGAGGCCTTTATTTGATAATCCTAGTGTAGGATAAAAAACTTAAAAAAGACTTAACTGCCATCTATGATTTCAAATTTTTTAGCAGAAGCAGCTGAGACTAGAACAAAATCTCAATGAACAGTCATCCATTGGAGGTACCTGTGCCTCGCCAAGCTCATACTCTATAAAAATCAAAATCTGGAACTGGCTAAAGCTGAAACAGTTATCACACTTGACACGAGTTCCACTCGTTCTTTCTCCAACCTAAAAACGTCCCCACTTTATTAAGTAGGGACGTGGGAATAAAGTAAAGCTTTATCCCTAATTTTAAATAGGTTGACTAGCCCTATCATACTGAAGATTCGCTACCGCGAATCCTTATTTCCAACTTAAAACAGTCCACTGGACTTAGCAAGAAGAGGATTCGCTACTGCGAATCCTTATTTCCGACTTAAAACAGTCCACTGGACTGTTTTAACCCCATACACTTTCTAGGATGTTGGTTTGTTCGCGACCCGGGCCTACGGAGAAGGTGGAGATGCGAACACCGACAAGTTCGCTGACACGGCGGACATAGTTACGGGCATTTTCTGGGAGGTCTTCGAGACTACGGACACCGGTGATGTCTTCAGACCAGCCTGGTAGTTCTTCATAAATTGGCGTACAACGCTTGAGTTCTTCCAGACTTGCTGGGTAGTGGTCAATGCGGTTGCCGTCTAGGTCATAAGCCACACAGATTTTCACGGTCTCAAGCCCTGAAAGAACGTCGATAGAGTTGAGCGATAGGTTGGTAATTCCTGATACACGACGGCTGTGGCGCATCACGACAGAGTCAAACCAACCGACACGGCGCGGGCGACCAGTAGTTGTCCCGTACTCATGACCGACTTCGCGGATACGGTCTCCGACTTCATCAAAGAGTTCTGTTGGGAATGGGCCATCTCCGACACGGCTGGTATAAGCTTTACATACCCCTACTACCTTGTCAATCTTGCTTGGGCCAACACCTGAGCCAATGGTCACTCCACCTGCAACTGGGTTTGAAGAAGTTACAAATGGATAGGTTCCTTGGTCAATATCGAGCATAACCCCTTGTGCTCCCTCAAAGAGCACACGTTTGCCTTGATCAAGAGCGTTGTTCAAAATCACAGAAGTATCTGTCACATATTGCTTGATTTGCTGACCGTATTCGTAGTATTCTTCGAAAATCTCATCAAAGGCAATCGCTGTACTATCGTATAGTTTCTCAAATAAGCGATTCTTTTCCGCTAAATTACGCACCAAGCGTTCCTTGAAAATCTCACGGTCGAGAAGGTCTGCAATGCGAATCCCCACACGCGCAGCCTTATCCATATAGGCAGGGCCAATCCCTTTAATGGTTGTTCCGATCTTGTTATCGCCTTTTGCCTCTTCCTGCAATTGATCCAGTTTGATATGGTAGGGCAAAATCACATGTGCTCGGTCTGAAATCCGAAGGTTGGCAGTCGTCACGCCCTCCTCATGGAGATAGTTCAATTCTTTGACCAAGGACTTGGGATTAACCACCATACCATTTCCAATGACCGAGATTTTTTCTGGGAAGAAGATCCCTGAAGGAATCAAGTGCAACTTGTATTTTTTCCCGTCAATTACAATTGTATGACCTGCATTGTCACCACCTTGGTAACGTGCAATCACTTCTGCATTAGCAGACAAGAAGTCTGTGATCTTTCCTTTACCTTCATCTCCCCACTGGGTACCCACAACAACAACTGATGTCATATCTTTTACTTATTTACAGCAGAGCAAGGTCTGCTTCCTTTCTTCACGCACGGCAGGACTTTCACCTGCTAGTTTTTCTTACAACTCATTATAGCTGATTTTGGTGATTTTTTCAAGATGAGACCAGCATTGTCCGTGAAATCGCAATGCCAAGTACAAAAATCAGTCCGATTTACTGCAAAAGCTGAACGATTAGAATGCGCGAAAGAAAAGGAGGAGAAAAAATTGGATTTTTTCTCACTCCTTATTCTCTATAAAAACCAAAATCTGGAACTGACTAAAGCTGAAACCAAAGCATTGTTACAAGTCTGGACTTTCTGCCCAGCTTCACCCCATTTTCACTTAGAAAGAAGTCCTTGCTGCCTCTCCCTATTCACCTAACAGGAACAGAAGTAAGAAACCGAGAACGAACTGTCTTTAGGAAGATCCACAGCTAAAAGAAAAGAAAAGGAAAGAGCTGATTTACACTTGTTGGCGATAGGCACTTGGCGACTTACCGCAGAGTTTGCGAAAGACTTTGTAGAAATAGCCCACATTGCTGTAACCGACAGCATAACAAATGTCTTCAATGCTATTATTGGTCGCAAGCAAGAGCTGTTGAGCTGCTTTGATACGCTGCTTGTTTAAAAGCTCGGCAAAGGTGGAGTTTGTCTCTTTCTTAATCAACTGACCTAAGTAGACCGGATTGATATAGAGCTGGGCACTAATATCCTTGAGGGAAATTTCTTGACGATAGTGAGAGCTGATTAACTCGAGCACATTTGCCACATTCTTGTTCATGCGGTGTTGGCTAAAGAGGTGGGTAATCTCCTTGCGCATGTACTGGGAGAGCTCATCAAAGGTCTTGCTACTTTCCAACTGCTTGATGATTTGCGTCATGTCATCTGGCTTCAAATGTTCAAAAAGGTGGAACACATCCATCACAAACTGGATAAACAGTTGCTTGGTTGTAGACACTCGAGGTGTTGTTTTCAGCACAATTTCTTCTAGCAAGGCAAGCTCTTCCAGAATTTGCCGTAGGTTCCCTTGGATAATAACCCGATACATCGGTTCATAGTAGCGAAACACGCTGGTGTTGGGTTGTAGGGCAACATTTCCATAAAAGAAGTAGGTCTCCAATTCTTTAACAAATGCTTTAAAGGAGACTACATAGGGAGCTGTAAAAGGTCTCGAAAGGAGGACATCACCCTCATTTTCTGTCAAGAATAGAAAGCCTGACTGCCCCAATATCGTAAAGGGTATTGCATACTCTCCTTGCTCTTTCTGGGCTGCCACAAGAAACATGGGGGACTTGGTCTGCAAGACCTGCTCAAATTCTTCCTCACTTGTATCTTCCCGCAATAGAGGATGGTCAGCCCTTTCCTTTGAAGCAAAGGTATGGGCAATCTTGCCCAACAATTCCCCTAATTCTACCTTGTCAACTGGCTTGACTAGGTAATCAGCCACCTGCAAGTTAAGTGCGGTCTTGACATATTCGAACTCCTTATAGCCAGATAAGATGATGTAAGCCGCATCAGGTAATTGTTTCCTCATCTGACGCACCATTTCAAGACCATTCATCCCTGACATATTGACATCTGTAATGATAACGTCTACTGGGTGTTGCTCGATATAGCTAAGGGCTTCTGTGGCACCATTAGCACCGTAGACCACTTCCATACCATACTGGTGAAAAGGGATCAATTTTTTTAATCCCGCAATCACCATATACTCATCATCAACTAATAAAACCTTATACATATCTTCCTCTTTCTAACTCTCTCCAGATAGTGGGGAGTGAACTTTCCCTAATCCGAACCCTTTTGGAAAAATATAAATATTTTATTGAATCCCTACCTTTTGGACACAGACATAGGAGAGTTTGCATAGCAAGCCTCTATCTCCCACCTCCAAAGGGAGCCTAGCGGTAACTAGCTAAAACTAGAAGACCTGCGTTCCCTAAAGGTCGCCATACTTGACACGAGCTGCACCAGTTGCACCTTTTTTTCGCACAAAGTTTAGGCATGTTCCATTATAAAAGAGAAGCAGAAACAGCTAGCTATCCTCCTGGCGAATGAAGATACTGTAGGTCACACCCTGACCTTGTTCAGAATGCAGTTGAATCTCGTAGCAGTCCCCGAAAAAGAGGACAAAGCGTTCGTGGACATTGATAATCCCAATGGAATGCTGCTCTTGATCACCGTGATCAAATCTGCGTTGTTGTAAGATTGTTTGAAGACGCTTCAATACTTCTTCTGGCATTCCTTTGCCATTGTCACGAATCAATATTTCAATGTTACTATCCCGCTGAAAAACCTTGACACTAATCGCATTATTAAAGCGATGATGATCGATACCATGGGCAAAATAATTTTCAACCAAAGGCTGGATGCTGAACTTGGGAATGCGAAAGTTCCTTAATTCTGGAGCTATCTTGTAATCATAAGCAACTGATTTTGGATAACGCATCATACATAGATAGCTGTATTTCCTGCAAAACTCTAATTCCTGCTCCAAGGTCGTCGTTTTTTCATCCGAAATATTATTGCGCAAGAGACTGCTAAATTCATAGATAATATCTGCTAGCTCATCTTGGTCATGTACAACGGCATACATCCGGATAAATTCTAGCGTATTGTACATAAAGTGAGGATTGATTTGAGCTTGCAAGGCGCGTAAAGTGGCGTCTTTCTGGCTTAGCTGCAACTGGTAAATATCATGTAGATTCTGGTTGAGATTGTCCAACATTTGGTTGGTATTGTCTGCAATTAGCAACAACTCGCGCTCCTTGGTCGCCACATCAACCCGCCTTACCATATCCCCTTGCGAAATCACCTGCATGGTCTCTACAATATCGCTGACCTGTACTTGGTAATTTTTAAAAACTCGTTTTAAAAGGAGGTAGAGGATCCCTGATAGGATGAAGCTGGTTCCTACAATTCCAAGAGTATTGACAAGACTCAAGCGGAGCAGGTAGCCCTTGGGCAGGGCGACATCCACCTCGTAATTATGGTCTGTTTCCCTGCTCACCCATTCACCGACTTCCATGAAACGGTTTTCTTTAAGCACCATCATCTCTTGCTCATAGGGAGAGGTAATGCGGATCACCAGAGGGACCGCCGTGTTTTCTACCAGTCTCCGAAAGATTTCTTTATCAACCGTCACATAGGCTGTCCCGATTACTTGTTCAGACAATTGGTCATACATCAAGATGGGAAAAGCCTGTGGATCCGGTCTAAAGGATTCTGCTCCAATCTGGCGACCACCTTTTAGTTGACGGCTAGAGACAAAGACCGTCTTGTAATCATTTAAGGCAAGGGCAATCCCTTCGATCGCTTCATTTTGCATGTAGGTTCTGAGAATATTGCGGTGGAGGGAGGGATCAATCCCTTGTGAAGCATCCGTATTCAAGAGCCAAGAGGCATATTCTGACGGACTAAGGGAAAAATACTTATACAGTCCTTCTAGCTGAATGACGTTCTGCGTCAAGGAGTCAACGACCTGACTTAGGTGACGATAGTGATAGTCTACTTCATCTGACATGCGACCTGATACATAGCGAACCACTCGCTGGGCTTCCTGCTCTTTTGCATGCCAATCGGAATAGGCCAATAGACAGGCGATAAAGAGCATGATGACAATCATTGCAGAAGTGTATATACGCAAAAGAGAATTTAACCAAAATCGTTTCATTCTACTATCCTAGATCCTATCTGATTTTGTCCTGCAAGCCTTTATAGACAGTCTCCAATGTGTCATACACATAAAAATGCCAAGTCCCCACCAACAAGAAAAATCCTACTGCTGGCAAATAAGAAACGATCCAGACCACCACAAACGCTCCAAGGAACAACTTTATCAAGGTCAAAATACTGACAAAGAGTCCGAGAAAGGACAGCTTGAGACTGATCAGATACGACATATCAAAGTAAACTTGTAGTTTCAAGTAAATCTGATAGGTCAAGAAGATGAGAATCATTAAAAAAAGTTGGACAAGGGTGACCGTCACCGTCACGATAGACGGTGGAAACTGCAGGATAAGATAGAGCCCATAGAACAAACCAGATTCTAACAGAAAGAGCGAGTAAAAAACCAGATTACTGCGCTTGAAATTCTTACGAAACAAGTTCCAGGCTTCCGACCATGTATAGCTCCGGTAATCATCACCATGCGCTGCCACTAAAGACATCACCGTCGCACCAGCAGGTCCAAAACCACCTACAATACCACCACATACTGTCAGTAGAAAAAAGATTCCTGAAACCAGTAGCGCAAGATAGACTTTTTCAAAGACAAATGCAATCACTTTCCCCATCTCAAACCTCCTATATCAAACGTTTTCATCTAAGATAAGTATACCATGTTTTCAGTAGGAAAGAAACAGTTGAACACTCTATTTCCAACCTATGACTGGATGGTCACCAGCACCTGCGAACAGGCACCCAGCCTTGCCCCTGTCGCTTCCACTAGATTTAGGGTGAAGTAGAGCGGAGCTTTTCCTTGAGGCTGGGGAGTTGTTTTTACCAGTATCTGGCGCTCAGACTCCCCTACTTCAAAGACATACCTACCAGCTACCGATGTATCATAATCCCCTTGAACGGCAGAACCTGGGTTATTCTCCAACCATACTTCTGCCCGCTGATGACTTGCTCCAATCCGCCTCACGACAAGCGAGACTGTTTCCCCTGCAGATAGACTGTAATGGCTTTGGTCAAATTCGATATAGCTATCATTAGCATAGACCAATAGGTAGACATAGGGGAGGTCTTTTTCTGCTACACACACACCAATCCTATGCTTCTGCCTGTCCGACAAGGACCAGTCAAATAGCACCTGACAACCTTCTACAATCGCCCCATAGTCAAGAGGGGCTAGCACTTGTCCATCTAGCACCAGACGCAAACCTCCTCCAGATAGACCTGCCTCACCCATCAGTCTCACATGGCTGCCTTCTAGCTCTAGCTGACGGAGCTGTTCCCCACAAAGCTCTCCAAGCGTCAGAGGGATCTTCCTAATCGCTGATGAAGCCTCGGTAGCGACTTGAAAGCCATGAGCTGCTCGATAGACACCGATACGATTGAGCAGGGGCGCCTCGCTTTCAGTTTTGACCCAGATCCTGATAAATTGAGCCTGTGTCCCGGCTTGAACGACCAGACGCTTGGCACCGACGGTTGTTCCTTCTCCCATCAAGTACCAATCTTCTTGGTTCAAACTGACCTCCACTTGGTACTGGCAAATTTTCTGCCCCTGTTGGATGGCTTCTTCTATCGAGACAATCTCAAATGCCCTTCGGCTACCAAGGTCTAGAGTGACCACTGCCTCAGTCGCACCTGCTTGGGGAGACCAGTAGGTCAAGGGATTGTCATCTAGGAGATACTCCAAGCCCTGCTGGTAAGAGGCGCTCGCAGACAAGCCTGCTCCTTGAGCCAGATTGGTCGCAAAGGTCGCCTGCACAGCACAGCCAAATTCCCTGACCCGATCGAGAATCTCCTGATCAACCGTCCCTTGATTATTCAAGGGGATATTGAGTAGGAGGGTGGCACCATGACCGACAGAACGCAGATAGATGTCGGTCAGCTCCGACAGGCTTTTGGGTCTTTTTTTATCCAAACCCCAAAACCAGCCCGAGGTAATCCTCGCATCTGCTTCCGGCACCGTCCACACATCACCAGTTGGGTAGCCTTGGCTATAATGGTCGCGCATATTGGTGTCTATATCAACTGCCACTCCAGCTGTATCATATACCAGTCGCGCAGGCGCCCATGTTGTCTCACGGGCAAAACCAGACTCATTGCCAATCCAGCGAACGGTCGTATAAGGACCTGCTCCAAACAAAAGGGCATCCGTCTCATAGCCTGCCTGTCTGCCTTGATAGCGCTGAATGGTCTCAATCCATTGGTCTAGCTTATAGCGTTGGGCAGCAGCTCCCGTCCCTTTTGCTCCGTCCAGCCAGATTTCTGTAAAGCGGCCATTGCAGCCGTAGCAAGGGTTGCTCAAAATCTCCTCTAATTGATTTAGGTAAAAGGTATTATAGTCAGCAGCATCTAGCTGCTCTACTTCTTCCCATGTTCGACCAAAAAGTGGATCTCCGTCCTCCCCCACCAAGGGCTTACCATCTCGATCATAATAGCCATAGCTTTTTTCATGAATATCCCACGGAGAAAGATAGAGCCCCATTGAAAGACCGTATTTGGTCGCAGCTACCGAAATATCTGCTAGGACATCTCCTTGACCATTTTGGTAGTCTGTATGGCCAATCTCATAATCTGTAAAACGACTGCGCCAAATAGCAAAGCCATCGTGATGCTTAGCGGTGACAATCACCTTTTTAAAGCCTGCCGCCTGCAAGGTCGCCATCAACGGCTCCACATCCACTTTCTCTTTTAAGGGGAAAACTTCCTTGGCAGGCATATCCCCGTAGTGTTCTCCCCATTCCACATTGTGAAAGGTATTGGGACCAAAATGGATAAAGGCAGCCAACTCTTCCTTGTGGTATTGGAATTGGGTAGCATTTGGTACCAAGCTGTTCATTTGTATTCCTCTCTGTTATAGTTATTCAGTTTACTTTTAGTACTAGCTTAAACAGTCTGGGGAGAGACTGTTTGAGGTCGGAAATAAAGAAAACGAAGTTTTTCGTCAAAACAGTCTGGGGAGAGACTGTTTGAGGTCGGAAATGAAGAAAAGGAAGTTTTTCGTCAAAAACTCCAGTGGAGGTTTTCAGCCTCTTCCCTAAAGGGAGCCATACTTGACACGAGTTTCTCTCGTTCTATCTCCAATCTTCAACGGTCTATTCCCAGATTGTTGGAGCTAGTGCCAAATGTAAACCAAAGTTCTTGAATGAAAAAGCGAGGAGAAACCGTAGTCACAAGTCGTTCGATTTCTCCTCACTCATCATTTATAATAGGTCACACAAGCTATTGATGCGCTTATTTTTTCGCACTTAAAAAGTCATCGTATTGTTTTTGCAATTCTTTCAATACTTTTTCGTAAGCGCCTTCTGATTTGAGTTTTTCCATCAATTTTGGAATTTCAACATCAGGATCTACTGTACCTGTGTTAATAGCTGGTGCGTATTGTTTGAGGGTATTGGATACAGCACTCAATTCCGCTTTTACAGGCTCTGGATTGAAGTTGAAGCCAAGAGCTGGAGATTCTTTTGCTTCTGCCAAAATTTTCTTCGCTTCAGCTACCTGCTCGTCTGTTACATTCTCATTGATGTAAAGGTTCCAGTTGTTACCTGTGTTCCAACCTGACATGTGAGAGCTTCCTTCGTTGTATGGAGGGAGTACTTTCACGCGATCTTCTGAACCTGCAACCTTTTCCCAGTTTACGCCTTCTGGTCCATAGACCAAGCCGTTGAGCAATTCTTTATCTGTATTGAGCAAGGTCAAGACTTTCATAGCTTTTTCCTTGTTCTTAGAAGTGCTTGAGATGACAAAGTTGGCAACTTGAGTCGTTGGGTTCTTCTTGTAGAAGTCTGTGTATTGACGGATCTTAATGTCACGACCAGCAACACGAGTAAGAAGACTATCACCGTAATCAGCAGGTCCTACTGTTTCTTCACGAACGAACCAAGTATCATCTGAGAAGTTATAGGTTGTATCACTCGTTGCGACATCTTGTGGAATATAGCCAGCTTGGTAGTATTTATGCATGGTGCGGAGTTTTGAACGATAGCTTTCGACATCATAAGAAATAGCAATCTTCTTAGTATCTCCGTCTAGGTCAATGACAAATGGGTATTCGGTTGAGATTGGGAAATCAAAGTTACTTGATACGCTATAATTTTTACCAACTGCAAACGGCACAGTTTCTGGCGCTTTTTCTTTGATTACTTTTAGAGCTGGCTCTAGGTCTTCTAGTGATTTGACATTGGAAATATCAATGCCATATTTTTCCAATAGTGGTCCATTGAAGGCAAAGTGTTGGGCAGAAGCGACGTTTGCACTTACGGGAACGGCATAGATTTTACCGTCAACAGTATTTCCTTTAATGTAAGCAGGGTCAAGAGAGTCGTATAATTCTTTTCCTTCTTTTTGATAAATCTCTGTCAAATCTGCATAGGCACCCTTTTGAGCATTTAGCACATAGTTAGAGGCAAAGGCAATATCATAGTTTTCACCTGAGTTAACGATAACATTCATCTTATCGCTATATTCACCCCAACCAAGATACTGAATTTCCAATTTAGCATTTGCTTTTTCGCCAATAATTTTATTGGCTTGTTCAAGTAAGACATCTAAATTATCAGGTGCATCACCAATCTGGTACATCTTGATGACCGGCTTTCCGTCATCAGTCATCGCGGATTTGCTATTGTCTCCTTTGAGACTTCCGCAGGCTGCAAGGCCTGCTACTGCAACTGCACTAGCTGATAGAGCAGCAACTTTTTGCCATTTTTTCATGGGCTTTCTCCTTTATTATTTTTTAACACATTGAACAATGAAACGCCGAGCATTTCTGAGTACCTAAAACTTTCTTACTCTTTCACACCTCCTATAGTCAAGCCTTTCACAAAGTAACGTTGGAAGAATGGATACACACAGGCAATCGGTAGGGTAGCCACCACCACCATGGCCATGCGAGCAGATTCTCGCGGTAGACCTTTTGCTGCGCTAAAGACCTGCGCTCCTGCTCCTGCGCTGGTAGAGAGAAAATCAAGATTGGCTTGAATTTTCGTTAAGAGATACTGAAGCGGGAAGAGATTTTCGCTCTTGATATAAAGAAGCGCATTAAACCAATCATTCCAAAACGCTAAGGCGGTAAATAGACTAATCGTTGCAATACCCGGTAGCACCAGTGGGAGGCAGATTTGGAAAAATATCCGAGCCTCACTAGCCCCATCAATCCGGGCAGAGTCAAAGATAGACTCTGAAATCGTCCGTTTAATAAAGGTGCGCATCACAATGATATTAAAGGGACTGAGGAGCATTGGCACAATCAAGGCAAAGATGGTATCTCCCAGACCTAAGAATCCCGTCATGATAATATAACGCGGTACCAACCCTGCGTCAAAGAGGAGACTACCGAGGGCAAAGACAGTGAAAAAGCGCCTAAATCGGAAGGTCTTGCGTGAAATCGCATAGGCATAGGTCGTTGTGAAAAAGACATTTAGGGTCGTTCCAACGACTGTCACAAAGACCGTTACAAAGAGTGATTGTAAGATTTTTCCCTTTAATTGGTCCAAAAATTCATAGCCGACAAAGCTAAATTTTGAAGGCCAGAATTGGAAGCCATCAACCACTAGACGCGTTTCGTCTGTTATTGAAATCATGATGACGAAGATAAAGGGTAGGATACAGGACAAGGCAAACAGGGCAATCACGATATTGAAGAACAGATCCGTCTTTCTACCGAAGGAATGGATACTAACATAGTCAATTTTTTTCTTTTTGATTGATTTCATAGATCCTCCTCCTAGAATAGGGATGCATCTTTATCGATCCGACGGACGATAAGATTGGTCGTTAGAACCAATATAAAGCCTACAATGGATTGATAGAGACCCGCAGCTGCCGCCATACTAATGTCCCCTGTTTGTGATAAGGCTGTATAGACATAGGTATCTAGCACATTCGTCACATTAAAAATTTGTCCAGAATTTTTCGGAATTAGGTAAAAGAGCCCAAAGTCAGCTCGGAAGATATTTCCAACTGCTAAGATGGTCAAGATAATCATCAGCGGAGCCAATTGAGGAATCGTCACATGCCGGATACGTTGCCACTTGGACGCTCCATCCACTGTCGCTGCTTCATAATAACTAGGGTCAATTCCCATAATGGTCGCATAGTAGATGATACTACTATTCCCCAAGCCCTTCCAAATGCCGAGAAAGAGCAGAAAGGCTGGCCAGAAAGAAGAAATCACATACCAGTTCTTCCCTTCTTGTCCGAACCCCTCTAGAAGATGATTTAAAATTCCCTTGTCTGGACTTAAAAAGGCATAGACGAAAAAGGAAATGATAATCCAGGATAGGAAATAAGGAAAGAGCATGGTGGTCTGATAGACCCTTACCAATTTCTTTGAACGAAGCTCGCTGAGAATAATCGCCACAGCTACTGACGCGATCAAGCCGATTACAATGAAGCCTACGTTGTATAGAATGGTATTTCTCGTAATAATGTAAGCATCCTGCGAGCTAAATAGGAATCTGAAATTATCCAAACCAACCCAAGGACTATTGGCAAGACTGTCCATGAAACCATTCCCTGTTAGGTGATAATTCTTAAAAGCTACTACATTTCCAAAAACTGGTATGTAAAAGAAGAGCACCAACCAGATTACCCCCGGTAAAACCATCAGCAGGAATATCCAGTTTTCTTTCAGCGTTTTTCCTAGCTTTTGCATCTGAAGCCCCTTTCTTTGTTAACGTTTACATTATTAGTATACCTCCTTTTGCTCAATAGCATTAACTACTATTTATAGAAAAAATTCTACAAATTTTTTAAATCCTATAGAAACGAAATAGAACTTTCTTCAATATTTAAAACAATGAGAATTTTTTCTATAGTTTGTAACTAGCTTTTTTAGTAAAAACTATTAAAATGAACGCAAACTGGAGGTATCTGATGTTTGAGATTCTTAAGCAACGAAAATCAAAACTTATCGGCGTTAATTTACTGATGATTATTGGACAAATCTGCCACGTCTATGCCGCAACCATCAATGCCGAAGCCTTGAACCAGCTGATCGCCCTGCGTTGGGAGGCATTTCTCTTTCAGGAAATTTACCTGATGTTGGTCTGGTGTGGGCTGATCTTCTTTGACTGGTTGACCAAGCTCTACCAGATGAGGGTCATTCAGGAACTCGATACCATTCTTCGTGAGGATATTAGCCAGCGCTTAGCAGATACGGATTATCAAAGCTACCATCAGCGGTCTGTCAACACCTATCTATCCTGGCTCAACAACGATATTCATAGCCTGAACAAGCAGGCCTTTGAACCGCTCTTTTTGATTATCAAGGGCGTTTCGGGAACCCTGCTCGCAGTCATCATGCTCTTTCGCTATCATTGGTCCTTGGTGCTGGTCACCTTTATCTCTGTGGCCTGTATGCTGACAATTCCCAAATTATTTGGTAGGAAGATGCAGGAAGTGAGCCTTAAAACGAGCCAGCAGAACGAGGGCTTCCTTAAAGAGAGCGAGACCATTTTAAATGGCTTTGATGTCTTTTATTCCCTCTCCTTATTAAAGGAAATTCCTAGACGGATCGTCCAAGCCTCCCTCCTGCTCAAGCAAGTCATCCTCAAGCAAACGAAGGTTGAAGCGGCAGTTGGAGCACTTGGCTTTACAGGAAATATCTTCTTTCAGATTGGTCTCACTATCTTTACGGGCTATCTTGCTATTAGGGGGCTGGTCTCAATCGGGACGATTGAGGCAACGGGAGCCTTGACCGGTATTATCTTTACGAACCTCGGTGATCTGAGCGGGCAACTGGCTTCGGTTCACGGCTGCCAACCGATTTTCCAGAAATTCCAAGAGACCATCCCAAGACCAACAGCAACTGCTATCACACCTCGCCTAGCCAGTACAGACGACGAGGCGCCTATCTTAATCGCTGAACGCTTGGGCTATGCCTATGGTCAACAGGAACTCTTCCAAAACTTGCAGGTACGCTTTGAGAAAGGGGGCAAATACCTGATTACTGGCGAGAGCGGTAGTGGCAAGTCGACCTTGCTGAAGATCTTGATGGGCTTCCTTAGAGACTACACAGGAAGCATGACCTTCCATGGACAAGAAATCCGCGACCTCCCACCCCACTATCTGGCGCAGCATATCCTCTTCCTCCCTCAGGAAGCCTACTTGCTGTCAACAACAATTCGGGAAAACCTCTGTCTGGGACAAGAATTTTCAGACCAAGAACTCAAGGATGCCTGTCTGCAAGCTGGACTGACCAATCTGGAACCATTTGAAGACTTCCTCAACCGGGAGGTCGGAGACCGTGGACGCTCCTTATCAGGTGGACAACGCCAGCGACTAGCCTTGGCACGCGGCTTATTGCGAGGACAAAAAATCATCCTGATCGACGAGGGGACATCCGCAGTTGACAAAGAGACTGCTATTGCTATCGAGCGTGAGCTACTCCAACAAGCCGACTTGACCATCATTATGATTTCTCACACCTCGCATGCAGAACTTACCCACTACTTCACTAAGGAACTCGTTTTTCCAGACGATTTTCATTGATGATTAGATACAAAAAAGATTGAAGAAAGGTCCCATTGAACCACTTTCTTCAATCTTTTTATAGTCATTTATACTCGTCAAACATCAAAATCTGACGTCGTTCACTCGCCTTGCTGAGTAAAAAGCTCCAGTGGAGGTTTTCAGCCTATTTCCTAAAGAACTATCATCAGCTAAAACTGAAACAGTTATCGCTCTTCTTTGCACAGCTCGTAGCCCGAGTTCAATTATACAAAATGAGTTAACGAAGTAATAAAAGATAAACTAAATGACTATACTTCCCATCTTCCACAATCTCGGAATAGACTGGGGAAGCGAGGTTGCTCTTTGTCCTTACTTTCTTCTATGCAGAAAAAATCTTCTCATATTTAGGGAGTATTGCCTCAACTGCCTGTTTGAGCGCATTAGCACCCTCCCCCTTAATGGCAGTGTCTACCTGCCCGTGAATATTTTTGACCGCTACTTGGATACGGGACACTAGATTCTTACCGTCCGTCTCAAATTGCTCCTTCACCGACTTATGGTCTCCTTGAATGAAAGCAGACTGAACATGGGCATAGGACTTCTGCAAGGAGCGTATCATTTCGTTAAAGTCTGGCTCGCTATCTGCTTGTAAGTAGTAACTAGTTAGTCCGTTCATGGTATTGCCTCCTTAAATCATGTAATTCTACCTCCAACTGATCACGCTCCTGATAAAAACGGCGCCTTGATTGCTCCATTTCCTCCTCTAAGGCATGTAGTCTCTTCCTATAAGCCCAATCGGATTCATCTTGTAGTTCCCGAACCTTCCTCTCGAAATGCGCTGCCGCTTCTGGTCTAGCATCATGGTGGAAAAGCAAGCACTTCATCTTCTCCTGCTCTTGCCCCAAAGCATCCGCTAAACGGCGGTGACGGTCGTCCAAGTCCCTCATGCTCTCTGCCAATCGTCTTTTAGCACGATAGTAGTCTTCTTCTTGTGCAATCAGTCCCTGCTCTTTCTGTCGAATAGAGCCCCTCAATTCTTCTAAAGATCCTCTTTCCATGCCCTAAATTCTCCTGCCAATTGATGGTCTAAAGCCAG
>NZ_MSJL01000038.1 GCF_001921825.1 Streptococcus acidominimus | reverse complement strand
CAAACGACTGGGATTGCCATCATGGGCTTAGTGCGCCCAAAAATAGGAAAATAAGCAAAAAGTAAGCTTCGAAAGCGAAGCTTACTGGAATTAATGCTTACAAATAGGGCTTACTTAACAACTACTTGAAGTTTTTAGAGGTGCCCAAATGTAAGTTGTTGTATTTGTTTGCTTATTTATTAGTAGGAAATATGCTACAATATTAGTAACAAATCAGCAGGAGAAAGTAATTATGGCAACTAAAATTTTTCAAAAATGTGTAGATCTTGAGTTGTCCTCTGAAGCGACAAAGATTTATCAATCCTTGGGAACGAATGTAGGTGACGCCTTTGTTATGTTTCTTGCAAAATCAGTTGAGGTACAAGGCTTACCGTTTGAGTTAAGGAAAACAGAAACCAGAGAGCAGATGTTTCAACGATTAGTAGAAACTAAATCAGTAGGAAAGAGGATAAATTTCTCAAATCCTAAAGATGTAGAAGAGTTTTTCGGTGAAGAAGATATGGCTTTCTTATTTGATGATGAGTAGTAATAGAGACAATGAGTGAGCATAGCGTTGCTTTAACTTTTGTGGAGTATGTTGATGGTTCTAGAGGAAAAAGACGACCATGAGCCTTGGTGGTGAGATATAGCTTTTTATAAGATAACCAGTCAGTATGAAAATAAATCAGATTTAAATTACAAAATTCGTGATTAGACTTATGCAAACTTGAGTAGAGAATTATGGGTAGATGTTAATCATTTAGTAGAAATTAGTGAGGATAAGATCTATTTTGATAAAATGTGATTTTAAGTGATAAAGAGTTGAAAATAGGATTATCGGAAAAAATGTAAATTGATACGGTTTGAGACTGTTTGATAAACTCTGATTTTATTATTTGATTTGTATGTGCTATAATATGAACTATGTTAGAACAAGAAAAAAAATCACATTATGACTTATTACTCGCCCAGCTTTCAGGGCTTTTGGAGGGTGAACGCAATGCCCTTTCAAATTTGTCCAACAGTTCAGCCCTCCTGAATCAGGCGCTGCCTAATTCAGTTTTCACCGGCTTCTACTTGTTTGATGGAAGAGAATTGCTACTGGGTCCTTTCCAAGGCGGCGTCTCCTGTGTCCATATTGCGCTTGGAAAAGGTGTCTGTGGACAAGCGGCGGAAGAAGGTAGAACGATTATCGTAGACGATGTGCGAACCCATGCCAACTATATTTCCTGTGATGCGAAAGCTCTGTCTGAAATTGTTGTGCCCATGATGAAAAATGGTCAATTGCTCGGTGTACTCGATTTAGATTCTCGCTTGGTGGCAGATTATGATGCCATTGATAGGGAATATTTGGAACGGTTCGTGGCTCTCTTAGTGGAGGGGACGGATTGGAATTTTGCCATGTTTGGAGAGAAAAACTAATGTATCAAGCCCTTTATCGGAAATACCGTAGCCAAACCTTTGGAGAAATGGTCGGGCAGGAGGTGGTCGCAACCACCCTCAAGCAGGCGATTGAACAAGAAAAAATCAGTCATGCCTATCTCTTTTCAGGCCCTCGGGGAACAGGAAAAACATCTGCTGCTAAAATTTTCGCCAAGGCCATGAACTGCCC
The DNA here is from genome assembly GCF_001921825.1 of Streptococcus acidominimus. Classification (GTDB taxonomy): domain Bacteria; phylum Bacillota; class Bacilli; order Lactobacillales; family Streptococcaceae; genus Streptococcus; species Streptococcus acidominimus. Next base: position 19,435 of record NZ_MSJL01000038.1, on the reverse strand, counting down.
CAACCAAGTAGGTGGAGAGCCTTGTAATGAATGTTATATCTGCGAGGCGATTACCGAAGGCAGTTTGGAGGACGTGATTGAGATTGATGCTGCCTCAAATAACGGGGTTGATGAAATCCGTGATATTCGTGATAAATCAACCTACGCATCAAGTCTTGCCCGTTACAAGGTCTATATCATTGACGAGGTTCACATGCTCTCGACAGGAGCCTTTAATGCCCTCCTGAAAACCTTGGAAGAGCCGACAGAAAATGTGGTCTTTATCCTTGCGACTACCGAGCTACATAAGATTCCGGCGACGATTTTGTCACGGGTTCAACGCTTTGAGTTCAAATCGATTAAGGTGACAGACATTGCCAACCATTTGGCGCACATTCTCCACCAAGAAAAGATCGGTTTTGATGATCAGGCACTCGCCATGATTGCTCGTCGTGCCGAGGGTGGCATGCGCGATGCTTTGTCGATTTTAGATCAGGCGCTTAGCCTTAGTGCAGCCCATGATTTGACCCTAGAAGTAGCTGAAGAGATTACGGGCTCTATTGGTCTGAAAGCCCTCGATTCTTATATGGAAAGCCTCCGAACCCAAGACGCTTCGACAGCCTTGGCTCATTTACAGACCATTTTTGATAATGGAAAGAGCATGGTTCGTTTTACAACGGACGTTCTCTATTATTTGCGGGATTTGTTGATCGTACAGACGGGTGGGGAAAATCCGCATCCAAGCCCGATTTTTACAGAGAACCTCCAAATGGAGCAGAAGCGGATTTTTGCGATGATTGAGACGGTTACGCGCTCTTTAGCAGATATTAAAACCAGCCCCCAGCCTAAGATTTATGTGGAAATGATGACCATTCGGTTGGCAGATGTATCAGAACAAGAGATCAGTCAAGAGGCAAGCTCTATCCCAGACAATCTGCGCGAGCAAATTCAAGCCTTGCAACATCAGGTTCAAGCTCTGCAACAGCAGTTAGCGAGCCTTGGGAAGCAGGCAGTAGAGGTCAAGCCCGTTTCGCGTAAACCACAGACCAGTAAGAAATACCGTCCAGACACCAATAAGGTTCACTCGATTTTACAGGAAGCCATGGAAAATCCAAGTCTAGCACGGGAGAATTTGACCCGCCTGCAAAATGCTTGGGGTGAAATCATTGAAAGCCTATCAGGGGCAGATAAGGCCTTGCTGGCAGGTTCTCAGCCTGTTGCGGCGAATGAACACCATGCTATCCTATCCTTTGAATCGGCATTTAATGCTGAGCAGACCATGAAGCGGGAGAATCTGGATGCCATGTTTGGCAATATCTTGAGCAAGGCAGCAGGCTTTTCGCCCCATATCTTGGCTATTGCACATGAGGATTGGTTGACCATTCGTGCAGAATTTTCAATCAAGGCGAAAGGACAAAAAGAAGCTGCACCCGAAGTTGAAGAAGAGCCAATTGTACCAGAAGCCTTCCAATTCTTGGCAGATGATGTCACGATTGTAGAGGATTAGATTTAGAGTCTCTCAGTTTACTTTTATTTCATTTTGTGTAATTGAACTAGGACTACGAGCTGTGCAAAAAAGAGCGATAACTGTTTCAGCTTTAGCCAGTTTTTTATAGAGTATCAGAAAGAGGAACACGAAAAAAATCAGCTTAACGGCTGATTTTTTGGTATACTAGGACTATGAGAGTAACAAAATTTATCTTTCTTGCGATAACGACAGCCCTTGCCACCTACTGGATGAATGAGGCTTTCTTAGCAGGTAATTATTTTTGGGCTAGCATTTACGGATTCTTTGTCATACGCAATCTTCGCTTGAGCTATCGGGTGAGTAAGGTCATTCAGGTCTTGGAGAATCTGACCAAGAAGATAGACTGACTTCGCCACTTGAGAGCGTTTTAAGACTGCCGTTGTCTAGCTGGACTTGAAGCGCTCCGGTATCGGTAATGGCAACAGCTACTCCGCAGTAGTGCTGGTTTTGTTGAGAGAAGGTCACTTGTTTGCCTAGGACAAGTGATTTTTCTTTATAGATGGCCAATAATTCTTCCTCACTGGTCGTGAAAAAGATTCGCCAGATCTCCGTAATCAACTGGTTGCGCGTGATAGGAGGTGTGTCTGTGAAGAGGCTGGTTGCGGTTTCTGATAGTTCTTCGGGCAAGTCAGGCAAATGAAAATTCAATCCGACCCCAATCATCATATCGGTCACAACTTGGGCTTCGACGGAGGAAATTGCTTCGGTTAAAATACCAGCGATCTTCTTTCCGTCGCGGTAAATATCATTGACCCATTTGATGGCAACTGGAATGCTGGTTAGCTGTTCGATAGCCTTGACAATAGCCGCTGCAGTAAAGAGGGTGTAGGGTTTCAAGTCTTGAAAACTAGCCTCGGGGCGTAGGCGTAAGGTCATGTAAATACCGCCTCTTTCAGCAGTAAAAAAACTTCTGCCAAACCGTCCTTGAGCTTGGGCTTGAGAGGGGGCTAGGTAGAGGGCAGGGCTCTGATCTTGTCGCTCGATACCGCGTCTTGCATCCAGCTGTGTTGATGTGCTATCTTTTGTCAAGTGGACAGGGATATTTAGGTTTTGCGCTATTTCCTCGGGAAGCAATAGATCACCTTGTTCTAAGCGGTAGCCGCGATTGGGGCCTGCCTTGATGGTGAGTCCCTGCTTTTCTAATTGCTGTATGCCTTTCCAGACAGAGGTTCTTGAAATTCCCAATCTATGAGCCAGTTCTTCCCCGCTGACATAGTCTGTTGCATGTTCCAATATCCTGTAAATTTTTTCGTAGGTTTTCATGCTTTCATTATAACAAAAAAGTGGGCAAACATGGTATAGTGGTATTAGTAGGAAAAATAGATTGTAGACAAAAGGAGTAAGATATGAATACACTTGATTACCTTGTGACATTGACCAACACCCCATCACCAACAGGTTACACAAGAGCCATTATGGATTATATCCAGTCGGAGATTGCAGGCTTGGGCTACCGGGCAGTAAAAACTGCTAAAGGTGGTGTCATGGTGAGTCTAGCAGGAGCAGACGAGAGCAAGCACCGGGTTGTAACAGCGCATTTGGATACTCTGGGAGCTATGGTGCGGGCGATTAAGCCAGACGGTCGCTTGAAGATGGATCTGATCGGTGGCTTTGGCTATCCCTCTATTGAAGGGGAGAACTGCCTGATTCATGTAGCAAAAAATGGCAAGACCTATACAGGAACGATTCTGATGCACCAGACCTCTGTCCATGTCTATGCTGACGCCAAAACAGCAGAGCGTAATCAGACGAATATGGAAATTCGCCTGGATGAGAAAGTGACTTCTGCAGAAGAAACACGCGCCTTGGGCATTGATGTCGGGGATTTTATTTCCTTTGACCCGAGGACAGTGATAACAGAAAGTGGTTTTATCAAGAGCCGTCACTTGGATGATAAGGTATCCGCTGCTATCTTGCTACACCTGCTCAAGGTCTATCAGGAAGAAGGCATCATCCTACCGTATACGACACATTTTTATTTTTCAAATAATGAAGAAATCGGCTACGGAGCCAACTCCAACTTGCCGGAACAGGTCGTAGAATACTTGGCAGTTGATATGGGGGCGATGGGAGATGACCAGCAGACGGATGAATACACCGTGTCTATCTGTGTCAAGGATGCGTCAGGTCCCTATCATTACGAATTGCGCCAACATCTGGTTTCCCTCGCTGAAGAGCATACAATTCCTTATAAACTCGATATTTATCCCTACTATGGTTCAGACGCTTCAGCAGCCATGCACGCAGGCGCAGATGTCAAACACGCCTTACTTGGTGCAGGAATCGAATCTAGCCACTCTTACGAGCGTACCCACATTGATTCCATTGAAGCAACAGAGAAAATGGTGGATGTCTATTTGAAATCAGAAATGGTAGATGGTTGATGCTTGTGAGAGGTCATTAGCGCTTTATTCTCTTCTTAGAAATGTTGACTTGAGGCAGTTTCTAAGAGTTTTTCTTTCTTAAAAAGAGTAAAAAGGTTGAAGAAAATGAACTTTTTCTTCAACCTGAATGATTCTGTAAGTTTCATTTACCACCGTCAACGGCATCATAGCTGTTGAAGCAACCACTGCGGCAAGCTATTTTAACTTAAATATTGTTACAAGTCTAGACTTTCTGTCTAGTCTCTTTTAGTTAGGGCATGGTGCCTTGGAAAAGTTTTTCTTTCATGGCACGGTCGTCAAGAACTGCCTGATAGAAGTGCATGTGGCTAGCACAGTAGTAAGGAATGACGTAGATTCCCACGATTCCAAAACTAAGGGCTACTAGGATTTCCCAGCCGATAAAGGAGAGATTGAGGATAAAGCCTTTCATTTTATACCCCTTCATCAAACGGCGACTCTCCTTAATGACAGCAAATGGTCCAGTATAGGTATCCTGCGCTAGCTGATCAAACAACAGAGGTTCCACGAGGAAATAGGCATAGACTTGCGGAAGTAGGAGAGCAATCCCTGCGATTCCTATGAGCAATCCGATGAGAATCAGTGTCCCAGCAACTGCAACAATATCTTCTGATGGTTGATTGAAGATAGCTGCCATGAAAGCTACGATGAGTCCACCAAACATGATGGAAAAGCCAATGACGGAAATCAAGCCCCAAAGGAAAAGAAAGAGGGATTTTAATAGATAGGTAGCCAAGATGCTACCAAACTGTTGGTGACTAAACAAGGTGAAAGAGTCCTTGAAGTTGACACTGTCCCGATAGTGGTAGATGACTTGAAAAAGAGCAAGAGAGATTGATAAGGTCATTAAATCAGCTAAAATTCCATATAAGAAAGGAAAGGCTGATGAGCTGATGAGAAAAGATAGGTCAGGAGTTGGGTTACTTGCCAGTTGTAAGGCCCAACTATTGGATTGTGCTGAAGCGATTAGTTGAATAATGATGTTAAGAATGATGGGAATGAGAGCAAGGAGATAGGCTCCAGGTGTCTCTGCGATTGTTTGGCGTGCCTTGGCACGAATTTGTAGAATTGAAAACATAAAAACCTCCTTCTCATAGTGTAGCATAATATGAGGTGACAAGCTAGTCTTTTTTTGATAGACTAGAGGAGTTTGCAGGTTTCATTTTGTAGAATATCGTTATTTCCTTTCTCAATGACATCAAGATTTTTGGTAAAGTCTCTTTTTGATTTTTAAAGAGTGGCAACTAGCAGTGATTTTTGACGAAAACTTTGTTTTCTTCATTTCCTAGCTCAAGCAGTCTCACCCTAGCCTGTTTGAGCTAGTAGGAAATGGAAATCAAACGACTATATCAAGAGAAACCATTTAAACAAGACATAGCCGTTTCGTTTATCTTTGATTGTTTCGTTAACTCGTCTTGTGTAATTGAACTAGGACTACGAGCTGTGCAAAAAAGAGCGAGAACTGTTTTAGTTTTAGCTGATGATGTTTTTTTAGGAAATAGGCTGAAAACCTCCACAGGAGCTTTTCACTCGTCGTATTTCCTATTTTCAATGTGTACTTTTAACGTCCTCGTATCTTGTTTAACTGAACTTGAGCTAAAAGCAAACGAAACGACTATAAATACCTAGGACTGTTTTTCCTAGTGGGAGGTATCAGATGACATCACCGATTCAATATCGATTGATAAAAAAAGAAAAGCACACGGGTGCGCGTTTGGGGGAGATTATTACGCCCCACGGCACCTTTCCAACCCCTATGTTCATGCCAGTGGGTACCCAAGCAACGGTGAAGACCCAGTCGCCAGAAGAACTGAAAGAAATGGGGTCAGGTATTATTTTATCCAATACCTACCACCTCTGGCTTCGTCCGGGAGATGAACTGATTGCACAGGCGGGAGGCCTACACAAGTTCATGAACTGGGACCAAGCGATTTTGACAGATAGCGGTGGTTTCCAAGTCTACTCCTTGGCTGATAGCCGAAACATCACCGAAGAAGGTGTAACCTTTAAAAATCACCTCAACGGTTCTAAAATGTTTCTATCACCTGAAAAGGCAATCTCTATCCAGAATAATCTAGGTAGTGATATCATGATGAGTTTTGACGAATGTCCCCAATTCTATCAGCCCTATGACTATGTAAAAAAATCAATTGAGCGCACCAGTCGTTGGGCAGAGCGTGGTCTAAAAGCTCACCGCCGTCCGCAGGATCAAGGGCTGTTTGGGATTGTGCAGGGAGCTGGTTTTGAGGATCTGCGCCGTCAGTCTGCTCGTGACCTCGTCAGCATGGACTTCCCGGGGTATTCTATCGGAGGACTGGCTGTGGGAGAATCCCACGAAGAGATGAATGCTGTGCTTGATTTCACAACGCCGTTGCTACCGGAAACGAAACCGCGTTACCTTATGGGGGTTGGGGCACCGGATAGTTTGATTGACGGTGTTATTCGTGGGGTAGACATGTTTGACTGTGTCTTACCGACACGGATTGCTAGAAATGGAACCTGTATGACTAGTGAGGGTCGTTTGGTGGTGAAAAATGCACAGTTTGCAGAAGACTTTACCCCGCTTGATCATGACTGCGATTGTTACACCTGTCGCAATTACACACGTGCCTATCTCCGCCACCTACTTAAGGCTGATGAGACGTTTGGTATCCGCCTGACCAGTTACCATAACCTTTACTTCTTACTAAAACTGATGCGGAATGTTCGCCAAGCCATTATGGAGGATAATCTTTTAGAGTTCCGTGAAGACTTTGTTGAGCGCTATGGCTATAACAGCTCAAAACGTAATTTTTAATAGAAAATAGAGTGAGGCAGTAACACCTGTCCTCACTCTATTTTCTATGTTTCTTTTTAAAAATGAAATGGATACTTTGTTTGAGGAACTCCCGTTCGATTTTCAACCGATAGGAGCCAGAATGCAGGCAAATAATATTCCACTAAATAAGCGATGAAGAGCTGCTAAAAAATGCCTGAAACAATAGTGTTTCAGGCATATTCAATCTGAAGCTAGCGAACATCCTGCTCAACACCAAAGGTAGAAGGGCTGTTCGGCAAACTGCGTTCGTGCTGGAAGAAGCTGCTATTTGAGAGTGCTAGTCTATCAGCTTTGCCCAGTAGCGAATGCTATCTGTGAGAAAGGCAACGCAACCTTGCTGTGCTTCATCATAGTAAGCAGTGAAGCGCTCGTCAACTATGTAGAGCTGGGCAATGCCGATATGTTTTGTAGCAGAGTAGTGCTTGTCTGTAACTTGGAGCCATTCTTTGTGGAGTTGGACGATTTTCCTGCGATTTTCATCTTCTGGTTTCCAGTTTTCAGCAAGGGCTTTCTGGAGCAGCTGCTTAATCTCTTGATCCAACTCCTGCCAGCCTTGGTGGTTTTCCTCGCTCATCTGGGCAAAGTGTTGATTGGCCTGCTTTACTTCCTCGTCTCCGTATCTTTCACGGAGTTCCGTTCCGTATGTTGCCTCATTTTTTTGGATGAGACGATCCTTAAAGGCTTGAAATTTTTCACTTGCGGTCATTGATCTATATCCTTTCTGTGCTTGAATTGTGCGCATAAGGTTTTCAATCATGGCTTCGATTCTCTCCTTTTTGGCATGGAGATCTGCCAGGTGGTCTTCTAAGCTCCTCAATGGGTCCAGATCTTTCCGATCAAGGAAATCCTTGATTTGTTTGAGTTCAAAGCCCCGTTCCTTGTAAAAGAGAATTTGCTGGAGCCTATCCACTTCTTGCTCGCCATAGAAGCGATAGCCGCCCTCATTTTTATGAGTTGGCAGTAGCAATCCTATTTCTTCGTAGTAGCGCAGAGTGCGGGTACTGATACTTGATAGGTTTGCCAATTGACGAATCGAATAGGTCATGTCTGTCTTCCTTTGTTAATAATCTTGCAAGATAGGAATGAGAAGCACACATCATTCTCATTCACAATCTTATTATACAAGTTGACCTTGCGTCAATGTCAAGACTTTTTGGAGAAAAAATATAGTTATTTAGTTTACTTTTAGTACTAGCTCCAACAGTCTGTGGAGAGACTGTTGGAGGTCGGAAATAAAGAAAACAAAGTTTTCGTCAATACAGTCTGTGGAGAGACTGTTGGAGGTCGGAAATAAAGAAAACAAAGTTTTCGTCAGTACAGTCTGTGGAGAGACTGTTTGGGGTTGGAAATGAAGAAAAGGAAGTTTTCGTCAATACAGTCTGTGGACAGCCTGTTGGAGGTTGGAAATGAAGAAAAGGAAGTTTTTGTCAACATAGTCTGTGGATAGCCTGTTAGAGATATGCTAGTAATCGCTCGGTAAATTGGCTGGTACTGAGTGATGGTGTCTTGGAAGTGGTGACTAGGTCAGCGGTCATTTCTTGGGCTTCTAATGCTCTGGCGATAGCTGCTTGGATACGTTCAGCGACATCCTGCCAGCCGATATAGGCAAAGAGCATGGCTCCAGAAAGGAGGACAGAGCAAGGGTTGGCTATATTTTTTCCTGCAATATCTGGTGCGGTACCGTGGGTAGCTTCAAAAATAGCATGCCCAGTCTGATAGTTGATATTGGCGCCAGGAGAAATCCCGATTCCTCCAACTTGGGCAGCAAGGGCATCGCTAGCATAATCACCATTCAGATTGGTGAGGGCCACTACTTCAAATTGTTCAGGATGGAGCAGGGCTTGTTGGAAGAAATTATCTGCAATAATATCCTTGATAGACAGCTGTCCGCTTTCGATAAACTGGCTGTACTCTCGCTGGGCTAGTTCATAGCCCCATTTGCGAAAGCCTCCTTCAGTGAATTTCTGGATGTTCCCCTTGTGAACCAGTGTGACTTGAGACAGCTTGTTTTCGAGGGCATAGTCAATCGCAGCGCGTACAATCCGCTCGCTTCCCTCAATCGAGATGGGTTTAATCCCGATACTGCTGGTAGCTGGAAAACGAATCTGATTGACCTTCATTTCAGATTGGAGGAAGGATATAACCTTCTTTGTTTCTGCTGTTTCAGCCTCCCATTCAATCCCGGCATAGATGTCCTCGGTATTTTCTCTAAAGACAGTGATGCGGGTCTTTTCTGGCTCTTTGAGAGGACTGTCAATTCCCTTAAAGTAGCGAATCGGTCGCACGCAGGCATAGAGATCCAGTTCCTGTCTAAGGGCAACATTGAGCGAACGGATCCCACCCCCGATAGGGGTCTCCAGTGGACCTTTGATCGCAATGAGGTGGTCTTTGATATGACAAAGGGTTTCTTCAGGTAGCCAAGTCCCTTTTCTATCATAGGCTTTTTTGCCAGCCAAGACCTCTAGCCATGCTACCTTTCTTCGCCCTTGATAGGCGCGCTCGACTGCATGGTCAAAGACGGCTTGTGCGTGCAACCAGATGTCTTGTCCAACTCCATCACCTTCGATATAGGGAATAATCGGGTGATCAGGTACAATGAGCTGTCCTTTTTCTAGATAAATCTTATCAGGCATAGCTTCTCCTTTCTAGGGGAATATAGGACAATTTTTCAGGTCCTAGGTAGTGAGAACGGGGACGAATCAATTTGTTAAAGCCTTGTTGTTCCTGAATATGGGCAATCCAGCCTGCTACCCGGCTCATAGCAAAAATCAGGGTAAAGATGGAGCTGTCAATCCCAAGGACATGGTAGACCGTTGCTGAATAGAAATCAACATTTGGAATCAAGCCCTTGCTATGTTTCATATAGTCTTCAATTTCACGAGAGAGTTGGTACCAGATTTCATGTTCCGTTTTCTGGGTCAATTCCTTTGCCATTTGGCGGAGGTAGCTTTCTCTTGGATCCTGCTTTTTATAGACGCGGTGGCCAAAGCCCATGATTTTCTCTTGTGAGGCTAATTTTTGTTGGAGATAGGCCTCGGTATCTCCACAGGCACGGATTTCCTGTAACATATCAAAAACGCGTTCGTTGGCTCCTCCGTGGAGCGGTCCCTTCAAGGTACCAATAGCAGTTGTAACGCAGGAATAAATATCCGACAGGGTTGATGCGCAGACGCGAGCTGCAAAGGTGGAGGCGTTGAGTTCATGATCAGCATGCAAAATCAAGGCCTTGTTGAGGGCTTCGATTTCGATTGCTTGAGCTTCTTTTCCCGTCAGCATATAGAGGAAATTTTCTGCAAATCCTAGGTCGTTACGCGGTGCAATCGGTGTTTGTCCATTCCGCAAGCGGGCAAAGGTTGCGATAATTGTCGGAATCTTTGCCATCAGCTGAATGGATTGTTCATAGGTAGCCTCTAGGGAGCGTTCTTCGGCATGGACATTGTAAACACCCAGAAGACTGACGGTTGAGCGTAAGACACTCATAGGATGGAGGTGTTTGCGGGACTGGATTAGGATACATTGTTCGACTGCATCACTAATCTCATAATTGGCACGCAATTCGCTAGTGAACTTCTCGTACTCGCTAGCAGTAGGCAGCCGTAAGTTCCAAAGGAGATAGATGGTTTCTTCAAAGGAAGCCTGATTGTCCATTAGTTCTGAAATGTCATAGCCTGCATAGGCTAGATGATCATCGATAATCGAGCTGATGCGGGTATGACAAGCGATTAAATCCTTTAATCCATTTTCTTCTACCATAGGATTTCCTTTCCATACTTATCTGTGAGCCATAGAGGCAGCGAGTTTCTTACGGACGACCATGGGTAAAATGCCTCCATTTTGGTAGTAGCGAATGTCTGCTGCCGCATCAAAGCGTAGCAGGGCTTGAAAGGCAATGTCTCCATGTTCTCCGTGTGCAACAATATCTACTATTTCTTGAATGCCCGGTGTTTCAGGAAGATGAATATCGTAGCGTTCAAAACCAGTTAGACCAAGATTATCGGCTGTCTCTCCCTCTAAAAATTGGAGTGGTGCAATCCCCATCATGACGAGATTGGAACGGTGGATGCGCTCAAAACTTTCGGCTAATACTGCTTTGACACCCAGTAGGGCAGAACCTTTGGCAGCCCAGTCACGGCTTGAGCCCATGCCATAATCCTTGCCAGCGATAATGATGGTTCCAATATTTTCAGCCTGATAGGCCATAGCTGCATCATAAATCGAAACAATCTCCCCCTTGTAGGAGGTAAAGCCACCCACTTTTCCTTGGGCTAGTTCATTCTTGATCCGGATATTAGCAAAGGTACCACGCATCATGACCTCGTGGTTTCCCCTGCGACTACCGTAGGAATTAAAGTCCATATAGTCGACACCATGCTCATTCAAGTAGCGAGCAGCCGGGCTGATGCGCGCGATATTACCAGCAGGAGAGATATGATCCGTAGTGACGCTATCCCCAAATTTTGCGAGTGGCTGCAGGTTGAGCAGAGGACTAATCGATAAGTCATCTTCTAAATGATCAAAATAGGGAGGGTTTTGAATGTAGGTCGACTGTGTATTCCACTGGTAGCTCTTGCTTTTCGTGATCGGAATCTGATTCCATTTCTCGCTATCTGAAAAGACGTGGCTATACTCTTTTTCAAAGAGGTCACGGGTGACATACTGGTTGACATAGCTTTCGATTTCTTGACTAGACGGCATGATGTCAGCCAGATAAACAGGTTGATTATTGGCGTCAAAGCCGACAGGTTCTCTAGTCAAGTCAATAGTAGTGCTTCCTGCAAGGGCGTAGGCAACGACCAAGGGTGGGCTAGCCAGGAAATTAGCCTTGACGAGGGGATTGATTCGACCTTCAAAATTTCGATTACCGGATAGGACAGCAGAGGTAAGCAGGTCGCTGTCCGTAATAGCCTGTGCCACTTCGGGACGAAGATTGCCGGAATTGCCAATGCAGGTAGTGCAGCCGTAGCCTACGACATGAAAGCCGAGTTTGTCTAGATAGGCTTGGAGACCTGAATCATGTAGATAGGCAGAGACGATCTTAGAGCCCGGAGCGAGAGAGGTTTTCACCGTTGGAGCTACGCCTAGCCCTTTTTGGACAGCATTTCGGGCGAGGAGCCCAGCAGCCATGAGGACGTAGGGATTGGAGGTATTGGTACAAGAGGTGATGGCAGCGATTGCCACATGTCCTGTTTTGATTGGGAAATGCTCTCCGTCAATGGTGACATGGGCTGTCTTATCTAACTCTTCAGGCGTCAAACCAAATCCTTGTGTATCAGCCTCCCGACTGATACTAGCTTGAAAGGCTGCCTTGGCATCTGCTAGGTCAATCAAATCTTGTGGACGCTTTGGTCCAGCGATACTGGGACGAATACTGGATATATCAATCTCAATGACCTTAGTATAAGTTGGCTCAATATCTGGATTGTAGAACAGGTCATTTATCTTAGCGTAGTATTCAGTGAGGGCGATATGCTCTTCGCTACGATTGGTTAGGCGCATATAGTTTAGGGTTTCGTGATCAATAGGGAAATAACCGCAGGTCGCACCGTATTCAGGCGCCATGTTGGCAATGGTTGCTCGGTCTGCGAGGCTTAGATGGGCAAGACCCGGACCGAAGTACTCGACGAATTTGCCAACGACCTGTTCTTGTCGTAAAACCTGTGTGACGGTGAGGGCTAGATCGGTCGCTGTTGCAATCTTAGGGAGACGACCTGTGAGGCGTACACCGATAACTTCTGGGACAGGGAAATAAGATGCCTCTCCCAGCATAGCAGCTTCAGCCTCGATACCTCCTACGCCCCAACCAAGAACACCGATTCCGTTGATCATGGTCGTGTGGCTATCCGTTCCAAACATAGAATCAGGATAGAGGAGACCGTCCTTTTTGATGATAACGTCGCTCAAAAATTCAATGTTGACCTGATGGATAATGCCTGTTGCAGGCGGGACAGCGCGGTAATTGTTAAAGGAGTTTTCAGCCCATTTGAGAAATTCATAGCGTTCATTATTTCGCTTAAATTCCAAAGTGAGATTATCTTCCAAAGCTGTATTGCAGCCATAGGTGTCGACCTGTACACTATGGTCAATGACCAAGTCAACTGGAATTTCAGGGTTGATTAAATCAGGATCGCCACCGCGGGCGATCATTGCTTCGCGCATGGAAGCTAGATCAACAACGACAGGAACCCCAGTGAAATCTTGGAGAATCACGCGGCTCGGTTTGAAGGGGACTTCTCCGCTAGGATCCTTAGCATTATAATTCACTAAGTTTAATAGGTGATATTTTGTAACATCTTCTTCGTCGTATGTTCTAAGTAAACTTTCAATTAAGATACGGATCGTATAGGGAAGCTGTGCGACATCCTTGCCCTCTTGGGCAACAAGGTCGCGGATACTGTAATAGCGAAATTCATGATGATTAAATGAACATCTAGTAGTCTTCTTCATCTGGATACACCTCCGTATATTTTTCCAATTTTGACACTCATTATACAGGTATCCAATTGATTCGTCAATGGGAAAATGATATGTATGTTATATTATATAACATAGGTTTGGAGATAGAACATTAAAAAGGAGTCTGGAAGACTTGCAGATGCACTAAAAAATCCTCCTCCTAAAAGACGGAAGAGGATTCTTGTGAGTATCAATTACAAAAGATAAACGAAATACTATATTACTTGAAATACAACAAATCCTTACTGGTGCTGGTAAATACTTCAAAGCCGTTCTTGGTGACATGACCACAGTCTTCAATGCGGACACCGACCTTACCCGGGATATAGATGCCGGGTTCAACAGAGAAGCACATGCCTTCTTCAAGCACAAGGTCATTTCCTTCCATGATAGATGGAAACTCATGTACATCCATACCGATTCCGTGTCCCAATCGGTGATTGAAATATTCGCCGTAACCAGCTTTTTCAATGACTTGACGGGCTGCACGATCTACCTCGTGGGCAGTCACTCCCGGCTTAATCATGGCAAGGGCAGCTTGTTGGGCTTCAAGAGTGAGGGCATAGATGTCCTTTTTGAATTGATCAGGCTGACCAACCGCAACCGTTCTGGTCATATCGCTGGCATAGCCATTTGCCATGACACCGAGATCAAAGAGGAGGAGGGCATTATTTTCCACTTTATGCGTTCCAGGGATCCCGTGGGGATTGGCGGCGTTGGTGCCGGTCAAGACCATGGTTTCAAAACTCATCTCAAGCCCCTCACCTTTCATGGCAAATTCAATCTCTGCAATGATATCGGTTTCGGTCTTATCGAGCGAGATCGCTTCAAAACCAATTTGCACAGCCCGATCTGCCCATTTTCCAGCAATCATCATTTTTTGAATTTCATCAGCTGATTTAATGAGGCGCATACGGTTGATGACGGGTGTCAGATCGTCAAATGTTGCCTTTTCAAACACAGTTTTTAAGCCTTGGTACTTGGTGAGAATGAGGTGGTCAAACTCAAGCCCAATCTGTCTGTAATCCTGCTCCGGTAGAGTAGCCTTGATTTTCTCCCAAGGATTTTCCGAATCCATATAGCCGACTACTGGAAAGTTGAGACTTTTTCGTGCACGTTCTGCATCAAGCGCTGGTACAAAGAGGAGATTTTCACCTTCTGGACGGATAAAAAGGAACATCTGGCGTTCATGCGGATCACTGTAAAAACCTGTTAGATAATGGATAGAGATAGGATCAGAAAAGACAGCCATGTCCAAATTAGCAGTTTGCAAATGCGAGCGGATATCAGTGATTTTGGTCATAAGAGTACCTTCTTTCTATTTGTTTCATTGTGTCAGAAAAGGCAGAAAAAATCAAGAATTTATCATGACAGAGCTAGAAGAGAAAAGATAGTCATTTGAATGAACTTTGATATTCGTCATTTTTGACTTGTCTCACCAAAATATTGTAGCTCCTTAGTCTCTTATTTTAAAGTAAATTCATTTGATGATAGTGCGAGAATAGGCTATCAAATGGAGCTAAGCTGGAAGTGTTTTTCTGTTTTGCAATCATTTTCCTCATTTCTCAAAACTTTTCAAAAAAATGCGGGATATCTCTTGAAAGGGATTTCAAAAAATGATAGACTATAAGGAGGGTGAAAGCGTAATTTTCATAAAAAAAGAAAGTGAAAGGAACTTACGATTATGTTGAATACTGATGATACAGTCACTATTTATGACGTTGCTCGTGAAGCTGGGGTTTCGATGGCAACAGTCAGTCGAGTGGTGAATGGTAATAAGAATGTAAAGGAAAACACGCGGAAAAAAGTATTGGAAGTGATTGATCGCTTGGACTACCGACCAAATGCCGTAGCACGTGGTTTAGCAAGTAAGAAGACAACGACAGTTGGGGTGGTCATTCCAAATATTGCCAATGCATATTTTGCAACCTTGGCTAAAGGAATTGATGATATTGCGGATATGTACAAGTACAATATTGTCCTTGCAAACAGTGATGAAAATGATGAAAAAGAAATCAACGTGGTCAATACGCTGTTTTCAAAACAGGTTGATGGTATCATTTTCATGGGCTACCATTTGACGGATAAAATCCGTGCAGAATTTTCTCGTTCTCGGACACCGATTGTGCTTGCAGGAACAGTTGACTTAGAGCATCAATTGCCAAGTGTCAATATCGATTATGCAAAAGCAAGCAAGGAAGCAGTAGATTTGTTGGCTAAAAACAATGAAAACATTGCTTTTGTATCCGGTCCATTGGTGGATGATATCAATGGAAAAGTCCGCTTCGCAGGCTATAAGGAAGGTTTGAAAGCAAATGGTCTGAACTTTAACGAGGGCCTTGTCTTTGAATCAAAATACAAGTATGAAGAGGGCTATGCCCTTGCGGATCGTATCTTGAACGCAGGTGCAACAGCAGCCTATGTAGCAGAAGATGAGATTGCGGCTGGATTGTTGAACGGGATTGTTGATAAGGGCATCAAGGTTCCAGAAGACTTTGAGATTATTACGAGTGACGATTCATTGGTTACTAAATTTACAAATCCAAATCTGACTTCTATCAGCCAACCCTTGTATGACATCGGTGCGATTGCGATGCGGATGTTGACCAAGATTATGCATAAGGAAGAGCTGGACACACGCGAGGTGATCCTGAACCACGGCATAAAAGAGCGTAGATCAACCAAATAAGAATAGAGAACAGAAAAAGCTAGGCAATGCCTGGCTTTTTAAGATACGAGAGCGTTAAACAACTCCTAGACAAAATAGACAATCGAAGCAGGTTGTCTTGCAACCAATGAGATTGGTCTTTTTGTCAGTGAGTTGTAGCTCGAGTTCAATTAAATAAGATACGAGAGCGTTAAACAAGATACAAAGCCCGTAAAGAACTCAAAGCGAAAATAGGAAATCTGACGCAGAGCTTTTAGACGAGAGTTTGCTTCGCAAACTTCTATTTCCCGCCTCCAAAGGTATACTATACCTTTGAAGCTAGGAAGATTTGTCTTTTTCGCACAGAGTTTAGGGCGTGTTCAGTTACATAAGATGTGAAGCTGCAAAAGCTATTAAAAATAGGAAACATAACGAAGAAGAGTAGCTTCTAGGAATGTTTATCCTTAAAGGTAGCCACAGGTGTAACTAGCTAAAGCTAGAACACCTGTATCTCTTTTTTCCGAGGTTTTAGGCTGAACTCAATTATACAAGATACAAGGGCGTTTGACACGAGGACACTTGTTTTATCTCCAACCTTCCACAGTCTATTCCCAGATTGTGGAAGCGAGCAAAGTAAAAATAGGAGTTTTGACGAGTGAAAAGCTCCAGTGGAGGTTTTCAGCCTATTTCCTAAAGAACCATCATCAGCTAAAACTGAAACAGTTATCGCTCTTTTTTACAGGGCTCTTAGCTCGAGTTCAATTTCCCAAGATACCCAGCCCGTAAAGAACTCAAAGCGTACTTCTTCATGTATTAACAGTCACTTTCCTGTATCCGTAAGCAAGCATGACCCGCAACAGCTACGTCCTCAACCAACTAGCTTGTCCTCTTGAGCGTTGACAGTTTAGCATCATGAAAAAAGGGATAATATGGTATAATAGGGGCATGAAAGTGCTATTGTATTTAGAAGGAAAGACGGTTTTAGAAAAATCAGGTATCGGGCGTGCCCTCTATCACCAGATGGAGGCGCTTGATTTGGCAGGGATTCCCTACACGACCGATTTGTTAGGAGATTATGATGTGGTTCACATCAATACCTACGGTCCTCGCAGCTGGCTCTTGTTGCAGGCAGCGAAGCGACGGGGGAAGAAGGTGATCTTGCATGGACATTCGACCATGGAAGATTTTCGCAATTCTTTTATTGGTTCTAATCTCCTAGCTCCTTTTGTGGGGAAATACCTGGCGAGTATGTACCAGCAGGCTGATTTTGTGATTACACCGTCTGAATATTCAAAGAAATTGATTCAAGGCTATGGTGTCACCACTCCGATTGTCGCTGTTTCAAATGGGATTGACCTTGAGAAATACCAAAAAGACCCTCGCAAGGAAGAAATTTTTCGCAAGCACTTTGGTCTGACCGAAGATCAACCCGTGGTAGTCTGTGCAGGACTGTATTTCCGCCGCAAGGGCATTGAAGATTTTGTGAAAGTAGCAGAACGCATGCCCCATGTCCGTTTTATTTGGCTAGGCAGTGTTAATAAATGGATTATACCTTCTTATATTCGTAAGATTATTGAAGGGGATCATCCAGCAAATGTGTCTTTTCCTGGCTATTTTAAGGGAGCTGTTTTTCAAGGAGCCATGAGCGGTGCCAATGCCTTTTTCTTCCCATCTTATGAGGAAACAGAAGGGATTGTTGTCCTAGAAGCCCTCGCCAGCCACCAACAGGTGGTCTTGCGTGACATTCCCGTCTACGAGGGGTGGATTGATGAAACCAGTGCCGAATTGGGACAGACGGTTGATGATTTTGTTGCCTCTATCCAGAAAATATTGGATAAACAAGTAGACAAGAGAGAGGCTGGTTACCGAGTGGCAGAAAGTCGCTCAATGGACAAGGTGGCGCATCAACTAGTTGATGCCTATCGTCAAGTAATGGAGTTATAGATGAGAATTGGACTATTTACAGACACCTATTTTCCGCAGGTATCAGGGGTTGCAACATCCATTAAGACCCTCAAGACCGAACTTGAAAAGCAGGGACACCGTGTCTTTATCTTTACCACGACAGATAAGGATGTCAATCGTTATGAGGACTGGGATATTATTCGGATTCCAAGCGTCCCTTTCTTTGCCTTTAAGGATCGGCGTGTCGCTTATCGTGGCTTTGCTGATGCCTTGAAAATTGCGGGGCGTTATAACTTAGACCTCATTCATACCCACACAGAATTTTCCTTGGGAATACTGGGGAAAATGATTGCGCGGGAATTGGATATTCCAGTCGTTCATACCTATCATACCCAGTATGAGGACTATGTCCGCTATATCGCCAAAGGAAAATTGATTCGTCCCAGTATGGTCAAATATCTGGTGCGTGCTTTTCTGAACGACTTAGATGGGGTGATTTGCCCCAGCGAAATTGTGGAAAATCTTCTCACAGAATACAATGTCCGAATTTCAAAGCGGGTCATTCCGACAGGAATTGAATTGGCAAAGTTTGACCGCCCAGAAATTACGCCAGAAGCGATAGCCGAATTGCGGGAGCAATTGGGGATTCAGCCTGAGGAAACCATGTTGCTCAGTCTATCGAGGATTTCCTATGAAAAAAATATTCAGGCTATTATCGCAGACATGCCACGCATCCTTTCAGAAAATGAAAAAGTCAAGTTGGTCATTGCGGGCGGTGGCCCTTACGCTCAGGATTTAGCAGAGCAAATCACAGCCTTGCAGTTAGAGGACAAGATTCTGATGACTGGAATGATTGCACCGAGTGAAACAGCCCTCTACTATAAGGCGGCGGATTTCTTCATTTCAGCTTCGACCAGTGAAACGCAGGGCTTGACCTATCTTGAAAGTCTTGCTTCCGGGACGCCCATCATTGCAGAGTGCAATCCCTATTTGGAAAATCTTGTGACCGACAAGATGTTTGGAACCCTGTACAAGCACGAGGCAGAGTTGGCAGACGCGGTTTTAGATGCGATTTTAGTGACGCCGACGATGAGCCCGCATCACCTAGCGAAAAAATTGTATGACATTTCCGCAGAAAACTTTGGGCGCAGGGTCTACGAATACTACCTTGATCTGAAAATATCCTATGATTTCAGACGGGAACATATCAAGGATGAGAGCTCGGCTGAAAGTCTGCTGAAAGAAGCAATGAGCTTGCCGAAACGTGCCTTTGTCAAGTCTTCGGACACAACAGCTGCTATCTTTAAAAAATCTGTCGAACAGGTTAAGTCTATCCGCAATTATTTTGAGGATTGAGTATATGAACAGTTTATAGTAGTTGAGGGGATTTGAAAAGCGATACCGATTTTGAATACCTAGGAAAGAGTGCTGGTGTTGCGCCTTGAGTGAACGAAAGGAGTTAGTAGACTTGTTCGGTAACTACTTGGTTTCAAAATTAATAATCCTACAAATTAACTCAGCACGTATTTCAAAACGTTTTCTCCGACCACGATAGTCTTGTTTCATGATTTGAAAAGTCTTAAACTTCGCATTGAAATGCTCAATTTGGATACGAATCGCTGCCATCTCACGATTTAGTTGCTTTTCCTCTTCCGTCAATCTGTGATGTTTTGAGTTCTTAGCTGGAATAAAGCTATTTTCAT
>NZ_MSJL01000037.1 GCF_001921825.1 Streptococcus acidominimus | reverse complement strand
GGCTCATATTATCTGCGTATTCTACAATAGAAATTTCATGAAACCTTTGCGTAGTGCTTTGTGGCTTACTAGGGATACGAACATCATCTAGGCTATTTTTTACCACAGTAGTATTCAAACTAAACTTACTCACCGCTGATGAGGCGGCGTAGCCTCCTAAGATACTACCCAGATAAAGTCTGACATGGCGGTATTGATACTGGCAATTGACTGCCCCCGTGAGGCAATCGTTATCTGGCTAGTAGTCTGAAAGCTGGTGATGTCATCAAATCGAATTTTGTAACTCATACGCCCTCCTTAGTTCAGACCTGAAAACAGGGATTCCCCCAAGACATTGTCCGTCCGGGTAAGCTCCTTACCTGCATCTGAAATGCGGGAAATATCCGTTTCTAATATAAATATTTAGCATCCCTTATTATTATAAGCCATATCTTTGGGTAATTGATTTCTTGTTAAACATTCAAACAGTTATACTACTTGCCAGTCGCCGCTGTGCGAAAACTATCCTAATCATTGATTAGGGTAGAGGCAAACTGAAAGACTTGAGGCTTTCAGTTTAGCAATGAAACGACAAAGTCGGTTGCTTGCGTGCCACGCACTTAAGGCAGACTGGCATATTTATAAATACTGATTGTCAATCACCTGTTTTATCCCATAAAGGAGAAGAGTATTGAGTAGCCCAACCATTATTTATATAATATTGATTTCTTAGAACAACACGATCCAGCAGCTCCATAAATTTATTTTTCGCCTCTATAAAATTTAAGTATTGAAAACATTTTCCCTGACTAGCTCTGTCCATAGTAGCATATACTAAGTAAAGTTGATTCCTACTGTCAAATTCCAGTCTTATTTCCCACTCTAAAGGCCTATGTTCATTAAAAATAGAATATCTCAAACTTTCATAACCTTTATTTTTTATTTCATCTATTAAATTTTTCTTTTCTAATTCTAAATCTACCATTATTTTATCTCCTTAATAAACCCTAATTTTTCATACCAATTAATAGATGTTCCAAACATAATTTGGACACCTCCACCTTGTCCAAATACTTTAGCAATCTCTCCTTTTTGAGGATTGTACATATCCTCTGGACCAAACCCAAAATCTTCCATATCAATTTCTATTTGCTGTCTATCTATTGGACTCAATTTCTTTAATGCCTTTTCATAATTGGACTTATTAATATCTATCACCACTTCATATCTATGATAAGGTTGGTAACCCTCTGGATATGGCAAACCTCGTTTATTGAATGAGGTCATCTCTCCATCTATTATAGGACTGGTAAATCGACCACCACTTGAACCATAGCGATCTACCAATTGATCTGCTTTAAGATCTGCAGGCTCTGTAATTGGATTACCTGCTCTATCTAGTACAAATCCGTCTCCCGTTTTAGGCCATTTGATACGACCTTCCGCATCTACATAAGTTCTTGATCGAACAGGAACTTGCCGCCCGGCAAAAGAATCAGCTGATATATAAGCGGTACTGCCATCAGGCATTTCAATCTTTTCTGGAAAATACTTCCCATTCAAGGCATATTCCCGTCGTAAATAATCGTCAAACTTCGAACTTTCTCTCGCTAGCTTGCTTTCTTCGATATTCTTCAGAATGTGTTCTCTGTTATAAGAAGGTCTATCGACCTCGGGTACTTTTGCCTTACTTGGGGAAATGTCGTTCAAGGTAAACTTACTCGCCGCGGACGAGGCGGCGTAGCCTCCTAGGATACTGCCGACAAGGCTGGCGCGCTGGGCATCTTCTTCGCTTCCGCCGAGGAGTTTGGTGCCGTGGTAGGCTGCTTGGTGTCCGGCAAAACCGCCAACCTCTCCAATCGTAAATTCTGTTAAGCCCTTGGCAAGGCTCTGGGTCTTGCCTATGGGAATCAGCACTGCACTGGCGGTGGTAAAGAGACCGCCTACTTGGTGGTAGGTCTTGTCATTACCCATAAATAGAGTATCGCGAATGGGATTGGTGGCGTGGGTCTTGCCGTCTCCTTGGTAGCCTAGATAGAGATTGTGTCCCGCCTCAACTGTATTGGAGAGACCGTAGGCAACCGTTCCGCTACCTGCAATCCAAGCTCCTGCCACTAAAGGAGTAGCAGCTCCGCCACTAGCCACAATGGCTGCGACACCAACGGCAATGGTTACAGCTCCTAGGGCAAGATCAATCCAGCCTTGGGTCTTTCTCTCTTCTGCTGCTAGGGCCTCAAATCTTACTCGGTCTCGTTCTTGGGCTGCCTGCACTTTGTCCATTGTATTGGTGATATGCTGTTCCACCTGTTGGTAGGCGATCGCAAAGCGTTCTACTGACTGGAGTTTCCCTAGATCGCCCGACCGATAAGAGCTGATCTTGCGGGTTTGACCGCTGTATTCTGCAAGTAAGGCTTTAGTCGCAGACACCAGCTCCTTAAAGGCAGTCAAATCCTGTCGGGCATGATTGCTTTCATACTGCTGGATCGCATTATCCAGAGTTTTGAGTTTGGTCGTTAGCACGCCATAGTCTAAAGCCGTACTCGTATGACTGGTACCAGAATAGAAAACTAGATCAGAAATCTTGTCCTTTTCTGCATTTAGAAGTTCCAGCTGATGATTAAAGCGGTCATGAGAATTTTTCAAGTCTGACTGAAGAGTGGTAAAGACTTGTTCGGGCAGTTCTGCATGGTGATCGCTATCTATATTATAATAGCCATCTTTGTACAGTAAGAAACTAGATGAATAATCATTCATCAAATGGATCAAGGTCTGTAACAAGGTGCCATGTACTTCGCTTAGATAGGTGCGGATTCCCGCAATCCCCTCTCCTTGGAGGCTGCTGTCATTGATAAAATCTGACATGGCTATGTTGATACTAGCGATTGACTGTCCCCATGAGGCAATACTTGTCTGGCTAGTAGTCTGAAAGCTGGTAATGTCATCAAATCGAATCTTGTAACTCATACACCCTCCTTAATTCAGACCTGAAAATAGGGACTGTCCCAAGACATTATCTGTCCGAGCAAGCTCCTTACCTGCATCTGAAATGCGGGAAATATCCGTTTCTAATAAGGCTGTATACTGTGTAATCAGCTGGTACAAGTCGTCAAATTGTTGCTGGCGAACTCTTCCTTTTACTTTCCTTTCCAATTCGGTTTTACTTCACTAAGATATTTATAGATAATTCATATTGTAGTCTTTATGCCAGTCGCCGCTGTGCGAAACTACCCTAATCATTGATTAGGGTAGAGGCAAACTGAAAGACCTTAGGCTTTCAGTTTAGCAATGAAACGACAAAGTCGGTAGAAAAACTGCTCCGCAGTTCCCATTTCCTATTTGTCACAGTCAATTCCCTGACTGTGACAACGTGCCACGCACTAAAGGCAAACTGGCATATTTGTATATACTGATTGTTAATCATCTGTTTTATCCCATAAAGGAGAAGGGTATAGAGAGTATTCTTTTCTAGTAACTCGCCGTTTATTTAATGCTACAAAATCAATATTTTTTTGTAAAAAGAAAGTCTTTGCTGTTTCAAAATCATCAAATTCCCATGTTTTGCTAAGTACATAAGAACGCTCATCTCGCATATTCACTTTAAATGTTCCATCTTTCCAAAACAAATGAATCGCCCACGGTAATCGCTTTGTTTCATCAAAAAGTACATAATGTAAACTAGATAAACCTAACCTGTTCATATCTGTATTGATAATCTCTTTAAACTTAGCAATATCTTGTTGTTTTATCATTTCATTACCTCCCTTATCAACCCTAAATCTTCATATACTTTTATACCTGTTGTAAATTGTATTTGAACTCCTCCTCCAGAATCAAAGACTCTTGCAATCTCTCCTTTTTGAATCTCTGCTAAATCTTCAATCGTTTTTCCAAAAACTTCTAAATCTTGGGCTATATTGTTTTGAATGTCTGCAGGTAGCTCATTAAATGCTCGCAAAATATTTTCTTTTGTGAGATCCTCTACCACTTCATACTGATGATAGGTTTGGAAATTTTCCGGATAAGGCAAACCTCGTTTGTTAAATGGGGTCACCTCTCCATCTATTATAGGACTGGTAAATCGACCACCACTTGAACCATAGCGATCTACCAATTGACCTGCTTTAAGATGTGCAGGCTCTGTAATTGGATTACCTGCTCTATCTAGTACAAATCCGTCTCCCGTTTTAGGCCATTTGATACGACCTTCCGCATCTACATAAGTTCTTGATCGAACAGGAACTTGCCGCCCGGCAAAAGAATCAGCTGACATATAAGCGGTACTGCCATCAGGCATTTCAATCTTTTCTGGAAAATACTTCCCATTCAAGGTATATTCCCGTCGTAAATAATTATCAAACTTCGAACTTTCTCTCGCTAGCTTGCTGTCCTCAATATTCTTCAGAATTTGTTCTCTGTTATAGGAAGGTCTATCGACCTCGGGTACTTTTGCCTTGCTTGGGGAAATGTCGTTCAAGGTAAACTTACTCGCCGCGGACGAGGCGGCGTAGCCTCCTAGGATACTGCCGACAAGGCTGGCGCGCTGGGCGTCTTCTTCGCTACCGCCGAGGAGTTTGATGCCGTGGTAGGCTGCTTGGTGTCCGGCAAAACCGCCAACCTCTCCAATCATAAATTCTGTCAATCCCTTGACCACACTCTGGGTCTTGCCTATGGGAATCAGTACCGCACTGGCGGTGGTAAAGAGACCGCCAACTTGGTGGTAGGTCTTGTCATTGCCCATAAATAGGGTGTCCCGAATGGGATTGGTAGCGTGGGTCTTGCCGTCTCCTTGGTAGCCTAAGTAAAGGTTGTGTCCTGCCTCAACTGTATTGGAGAGACCATAGGCAACCGTTCCGCTACCTGCAATCCAAGCTCCTACCACTAAAGGAGTGGCGGCTCCACCACTAGCCACAATGGCTGCGACACCAACGGCAATGGTTACAGCACCTAGGGCAAGGTCTATCCAGCCTTGGGTCTTTCTCTCTTCTGCTGCTAGGGCTTCAAATCTTGCTTGGTCTCGTTCTTGGGCTGCCCGCACTTTGTCCATTGTATTGGTGATATGTTGTTCCACCTGTTGATAGGCAGTCGCAAAGCGTTCTACTGACTGGAGTTTCCCCAGATCACCAGACCGATAAGAGCTAATCTTGCGGGTTTGACCGCTGTATTCTGCAAGTAAGGCTTTAGTCGCAGACACCAACTCCTTAAAGGCAGTCAAGTCCTGTCGGGCATGATTGCTTTCATACTGCTGGATCGCACTATCTAGGGTCTTGAGTTTGCTTATTAGCACGCCATAGTCTAAAGCGGTACTCGTATGGCTGGTACCAGAATAGGAAACTAGATCAGAAATCTTGTCCTTTTCGGCATTTAGAAGTTCCAGCTGATGATTAAAGCGGTCATGAGAATTTTTCAAGTCTGACTGAAGAGTGGTAAAGACCTGTTCGGGAAGCTCTGCGTGGTGATCGCTTCCTATATTATAATAGCCATCTTTGTAGAGCAGGAAGCTAGACGAATAATCATTCATCAAATTTATTAAGGTCTGCAATAAGGTCCCATGTACTTCGCTTAGATAGGTACGGATCCCCGCAATCCCCTCTCCTTGGAGACTACTATCATTGATAAAGTCTGACATGGCTGTGTTGATACTGGCAATTGACTGCCCCCATGAGGCAATCGTTGTCTGGCTAGTAGTCTGAAAGCTGGTAATGTCATCAAATCGAATCTTGTAACTCATACACCCTCCTTAGTTCAGACCTGAAAATAGGGATTTCCCCAAGACATTGTCTGTCCGAGCAAGCTCCTTACCTGCATCTGAAATGCGGGCAATGTCCGTTTCTAATAAGGCTGTATACTGTGTAATCAACTGGTACAATTCGTCAAATTGTTGCTGGTAAAGATCCAAGACCTTTGACTCTGAAGTCATTTCAAAGACGGGCTTGCTTCCGTCAGCTAGGCTAGCTTTGGCAGTTAAGAGCTTACTGACATGGGACAGAAAGACAACATCTGATAATTGAATAACGCCGTACATATCCTAGCCCTCCTTAGTGTGTAGTAATTTCTCAATGAAATTGCCTAGATGATTGATCTGGCTTTGGCACCAACCAATGATACCATTCTGCTCATTATTCCACTAATATATTTATAGATCTTTATGCCAGTCGCCGCTGTGCGAAAACTACCCTAATCATTGATTAGGGTAGAGGCAAACTGAAAGACCTTAGGCTTTCAGTTTAGCAATGAAACGACAAAGTCGGTTGCTTGCGTGGCCACGCACTAAAGGCAGACTGGTAAAAGATACTATCAAAAATTTTACACTTCTATTTCCTCTCACACTATCATGTCAATCATCTGTCTTATCCCATAATGGTGAAGAATATTCTATATCCATTCCTTCTTTACCATAATATCGATTTATAAAAACAACATTTTTAAGAATTTCTATGAAACGAGCCCGTGCTTCCTGAAAATTTGGATATAAATCCTTACCATTAGTACTAGCCCTATCCATTGTCGAGTACACTTCATATTCCTCAGTATCATGATTAAATTCAATACGTGTTTCCCACTCTCTAGGCCTATGATCATCGAAAATTGAAAATCTCAAACTTTCATAACCTAACTCACGAATATCTGATAAAATCTCTAAACGCTCTTTTTCTAGATCAAACATTAGTTCACAACCTCCTTTAATAATCCCATTTTTTCATACCAAACAACACTTGTACTAAATTTTATTTGTATCCCGTCACCTTGTCCAAAAACTTTAGCAATTTTCCCCATTTGGACATTTGCCATATCTTCCAAAGTAAACTTGCGGTCTTTCATCAGCTTAGATAATACAATTTTATCCTGTTCTGACAATAAGTCATATCCACTTTTTAGATTTTCCAAACTTATATCCTTTACCACCTCATATCTATTATAAGGTTGGTAACTCTCTGGATATGGCAAACCTCGTTTGTTAAATGGGGTCACCTCTCCATCTATTATAGGACTGGTAAATCGACCACCACTTGAACCATAGCGATCTACCAATTGACCTGCTTTAAGATCTGCAGGCTCCGTAATTGGATTACCTGCTCCATCTAGTACAAATCCGTCTCCCGTTTTAGGCCATTTGATACGACCTTCCGCATTCACAAAATCTCGTGAACGAACAGGCACTGCTTTTCCTTCAAATGTGTCCGCCGAAAGATAGGCTCGCTGACCATTAGGAAGCTCAATACGCTCGGGGAAATACTTCCCATTCAAGGTATATTCCCGTCGTAAATAATCATCAAACTTCGAACTTTCTCTCGCTAGCTTGCTTTCTTCAATATTCTTCAGAATGTGTTCTCTGTTATAGGAAGGTCTATCGACTTCGGGTACTTTTGCCTTACTTGGGGCAATGTCGTTCAAGGTAAACTTACTCGCCGCGGACGAGGCGGCGTAGCCTCCTAAGATACTGCCCACAAAGCTGGCGCGTTGGGCGTCTGCTTCGCTTCCGCCGAGGAGTTTGGTACCGTGGTAAGCTGCTTGGTGACCGGCAAAACCACCAACCTCTCCAATCGTAAATTCTGTTAAGCCCTTGGCAAGGCTCTGGGTCTTGCCTATGGAAGCAGCGACACTTTAAATTTCACATTTCCGTACTCATTGATATGGTCTCTGTTAACTCTACAATTGAATACCATACTCGTCCTTTATCACTTGACGAATCCTTTCGATTTCAGGCCAAGCATCTATGTGTCCAATGATACCTACTTCTATCCCTCTTGATTTTATAGCATTTTCTCTAATTGCAAGATTACTTTTAATAACCTCTGATAGGTGAGTTTTGTCAATTTCAAATGGCGATAAATGATTTTTTTCTTTAAATAATAGTGATGCAAAATATTTCAAAGACATATATAGTCCATAATCAGAAGAAACAACCATTTCACATAGTGATTGTTCAAACAAATTTTTGAATTTCTCATCTTCAAGGTATAATTTATAAATCCCTTTCGAAATTATCTTACTTGTATCAACTTGTCCAGCTTCAGGAGAGAAAGGTGAGCTTTCTATAAAATACTTCTCACTTCCCAATAAGAACTCTAATAATGAATCATTTGCGATACTTTGCAGTAGTTGATTCCTAACTTCCATTTTATTTCTCCTTTTTTATTTTAATTCAGATATACTGACATTAGCGGAATTATTGGGAATTAGACCTGTAACACCCTCAGGAACGCCTCCATCCGTGAAACCACCTGGTAACCAATGGTTATTAGCTCCAAATTCATTTCCAGACGGCAATCTTAAACCGACTTCATCCAAGTTAGCTACATCAATTCTAATAAGCCCTCCTCCGTCTGCAAAGTGTCCCACATCAAAACCAAGAGCAGATTCAATTTTTGAAATATCACCTTTTGCTCCCAAAATTACATTATCACCAAAGTCCTTCGGCATTACAAATTGAGATTGATCCGCAACGATACCTATTGTTGGATTACCTTTGACATAAGTAATATATTGCTCTTTCGTCATTATTATTGTAGCACCATTTTCAAATTGTGAAAGATGGTTCTTTAAATAATCATCAGATAAATATCGAGTTGGATGCGGTCGTAAACCTTTACTGGTTAGAACAATATCATTCTCTAATACAATGTCTAATCCTGCTTTCCTCTTTACATTCCAAGCCACATACCTCTGCGCATCTTCAGGGCTCATGTCATCTATAAAAGATGTCACTTTCGCCTCGCTTACCCTATTCAAACTAAACTTGGCTGCCGCGGACGAGGCTGCGTAGCCTCCTAGGATACTGCCGACAAGGCTGGCGCGTTGGGCATCTGCTTCGCTGCCGCCGAGGAGTTTGGTACCGTGGTAGGCGGCTTGGTGTCCGGCAAAACCACCAACCTCTCCAATCGTAAATTCTGTTAAGCCCTTGGCAAAGCTCTGGGTCTTGCCTATGGGAATCAGCACCGCACTGGCGGTGGTAAAGAGACCGCCAACTTGGTGATAGGTCTTGTCATTGCCCATAAATAGGGTATCGCGAATGGGATTGGTGGCGTGGGTCTTGCCGTCTCCTTGGTAGCCTAAGTAAAGGTTGTGCCCTGCCTCAACTGTATTGGAGAGACCATAGGCAACCGTTCCACTACCTGCAATCCAAGCTCCTGCCACTAAAGGAGTAGCAGCTCCGCCACTAGCCACAATGGCTGCGACACCAACGGCAATGGTTACAGCTCCTAGGGCAAGGTCAATCCAGCCTTGGGTCTTTCTCTCTTCTGCTGCTAGGGCTTCAAATCTCACTCGGTCTCGTTCTTGGGCTGCCTGCACTTTGTCCATTGTATTGGTGATGTGTTGTTCCACCTGTTGATAGGCGGTCGCAAAGCGTTCTACTGATTGGAGTTTTCCCAAATCACCAGACCGATAAGAGCTAATCTTGCGGGTTTGACCGCTGTATTCCGATAACAGAGCTTTAGTCGCAGATACCAGCTCCTTAAAGGCAGTCAAGTCCTGTCGGGCATGATTGCTTTCATACTGCTGGATTGCATTATCCAGAGTGGTGAGTTTGGTTGTTAAGACGCCATAGTCTAAAGCGGTACTTGTATGGCTGGTACCCGAGTAGGAAACCAAGTCAGAAATCTTATCCTTTTCGGCATTTAGAAGCTCTAGCTGGTGATTGAAGCGGTCATGAGAGTTCTTCAAGTCTGACTGAAGAGTGGTAAAGACTTGTTCGGGCAGTTCTGCGTGGTGATCGCTATCTATATTATAATAGCCATCTTTGTACAGTAAGAAACTAGATGAATAATCATTCATCAAATTTATTAAGGTCTGTAACAAGGTGCCATGTACTTCGCTTAGATAGGTGCGGATTCCCGCAATCCCCTCTCCTTGGAGGCTACTGTCATTGATAAAGTCTGACATGGCGGTATTGATACTGGCAATTGACTGCCCCCATGACGCAATGCTTGTCTGGCTAGTAGTCTGAAAGCTGGTAATGTCATCAAATCGAATCTTGTAACTCATACGCCCTCCTTAATTCAGACCTGAAAAAGGGATTTCCCCAAGACATTATCTGTCCGGGTAAGCTCTTTACCTGCATCTGAAATGCGGGTAATATCCGTTTCTAATAAGGCTGTATACTGTGTGATCAGCTGGTACAAGTCGTCAAATTGTTGCTGGTAAAGTTCCAAGACCTTTGACTCTGAAGTTATTTCAAAGACGGGCTTGCTTCCGTCAGCTAGGCTAGCTTTGGCAGTCGAGAGCTTACTGACATGGGACAGAAAGACAACATCTGATAATTGAATAACGCCGTACATATCCTATCCCTCCTTGGTGTGTAGTAGTTTCTCAATGAAATTGCCTAGATGATTAATCTGGCTTTGGCACCAGCCAATGATGCCATTCTGCTCATTCTTCTGATTTTCCAGCCGGGTGATTTCATCACAAATAGCGTCATAAAAGGTGTTCATTTCTGTCTGAAAGCTCGTGTAATCCGTCGAAAATTCCTCCCACTTGCTGGTGAACTCTTCCTTTTGCTTTCCTTTCCAGTCCGGTTGTTCCTTTTTGAGCATGATGGAAACTTTGGTGTCGTTGACATCCGTCTGAATATTCCCAATCGACTTTTTGACAGACCGTAGTCTTTCTAATTTTTCATCAATGGAAGCGATCGTTGCGGAGGCTGCTGAAAGATTTGCATAGTGTGCATCAACCTGCCCTTGCAGTTGATAAATTTGAGTGTCATCCATTTTACCCATAGCCTATCCTCCAAGACCATTGACACCATTTAATTCGGACACATTTCCTTTCGGAATGTCAGTGGTATTCAAAATATGGTCGATATTTTCCAAATATCCTTCTTGGACAACCTTTAAGATGTCTTCTTGGTTAAAGTAGATAAGGCTATCGCCCATGAGCCCCTCTGGGTAAAGACAGGCACCATAATCAAAGCGGTAGACTTCTCCCTTGACGGGTACAGCAATAACACGTGATACAATCATCATTTTCTTTGTATTTCCCTTGAGGATCACAAGACTGCCTAAGGGTAAGAGGGTAACATCTGACATAGAATCTCCTTTCTAAAGCTCTAATAATTGAATAAAGTCATATCCTTCTGGATGTAGGATATAGCCTTGGTTTGGTCGAAGCGCTGGTTCATTATTCAGATATGGATAGCGCGTATGATTTTGGTCACTGATACGAACTCCTAAAAAGACCTGCTCGACTAATTGAAGCATGAGTTTGACATAGCTATCGTAACTATTATTGACAAGGTCTTGATAGCTTCCTACAAAGAGAGCTGTGACACCGTGTTTGGCACCCTCAGCCAAGAGCAGCTTCATGTCGGCTTCATTCAAACCGGCACTCATTCCTGTCGTAGCAATATTTGGAATAATGATTAGCCAATTTGGGTACCTTTCCTGAGGTTTGGCTATTCTATCTTTTAAGTCATCTATAATCGTCCGAAGTACATTACCCACTTCTGAACTACTACTGAAGCGATTGGCTCCCTCAAAGAACTGCTGTGGGATCTTCTCATCATTATCAAGGACAACGACCCTGTAATGTTCTTTCAGCCTATTGATATGGAAATCGAGTATCTTGTAGTAGTTATTGATAAATACTGGCCCTTCCGCAGCCATCAAAATAGGGGCATCAAAACCAAATCCAGCTGGTTGAACCCACTCCCTATCTAAGCCGAGAACCAATTCTTTCGTAGAAGCGACCAGATGGTCTGGCGTCACCCTTTCAGGCAACATTGGTACAGGATTTGGTAATTCACCTGTATAGGCAGTATTCATGGCGGAAACTTCTTGCGCTACTTCTGCAATATAGTCGGCATATTGTTCACTCATATAGGGTAGGGCTATTTGGAATTGAGTAATCTCATCTAATTTCGTTATTGCTCGTCCCTTAATCTCATCTAGTTCAATATTTGAACGTCCTACAATACCTGATAGGTCACTGGTATCAAATAGGTAGAGGGAAATTTTTGTTTTAAAATTAGACTGGAGCTGCAATCTCATTGCATTGAGACGAGACATGGTCGTCACTAGATACATTCCTAGTGATGCACCATCACGCGCAATGATATTGAGCACATCATAGAAAGAATCTATAAATGGTGCGTCCGTCACACTGTCAAAACCATCAATCATGATAAAGATTGTTGGGAAACTAGAGTCAGACAACTGATTATACTGACGTAAGTTTGTTGCTTTTAATTTCGACAAGGCCTTTTTACGATCTTTGACCATCTCGTGGAGACGACGCATTGACTTGAGAATTTTCTCTGTTTCATCTAGGGTAAAATAATCTGCTACATGAAGGAAATCAGAAAGCGGAATCAGCCCACTTGTTCCAAAGTCATAGAGGTAGAAATGCAGGTCAGCTGGTGTATGTTTGCGCATGGCATCTACTGCTAAGCTCTGAAGGAAGGTAGATTTACCGAACCCTGGACTAGAGACTAAGAGGATATGGCCTGCTTGCTCCATATTGAAATAGAGTGGGGATTGTTCTTGTCTTTCTGGAATATCCTGATACCCCATCAAGATTTCTAGTGGACCTGATTTCTGATTCCAGTAGTCCTTAAAGTCCACCGATTGCAACTGCTTAGCATATATCTTCTCTTCTAGGGGAGGTAACCAGGGGCTTGCCACTTTTGGAAGCTGTAAGTTTTCAAATACTTCATGGGCTTTTTCGACAATCGCATCCAGCTCTGTGGGAACAGCCTTGACCTCTTTTTGATTTGCTAAACCGCTCAAATCCTTGTTGATTGGTGAGTATTGACCACTGGCTGTAATCTCATAGATCGTGGTTTCTCGTTGGACTTGATTTTTCCCGTCAGGATTATAGTCAGCTCCTGACCAAGCGCTTTGGAACA
Organism: Streptococcus acidominimus; assembly: GCF_001921825.1. GTDB lineage: Bacteria > Bacillota > Bacilli > Lactobacillales > Streptococcaceae > Streptococcus > Streptococcus acidominimus. The sequence goes on along the minus strand of NZ_MSJL01000037.1, from coordinate 8,954 downwards.
ATTCGTAAATCTCATTGTTTCCAACCTGTAAATATGCCCGTCCAGTTTGTGTAATTTCAGCTGCATCAGGTGTCTTAATGACTTCTCGTGAATCTGCAATATCTTGCACTTTTAGGGCGATCTTAAATTTCGAGTTGGACCAAATTTGGTCGTTGACTACGCCGCTTGGTTTTTGGGTTGCTAGGATCAATTTTACCCCCAATGATCGACCGATACGGGCAGTTGAGACCAATTCGTCCATAAAGTCTGGCTGGTTGGCCTTTAGCTCCGCAAATTCATCACTGATGATCAGCAATTGCGGAAGTGGTTCCTTAACCTTGCCCTCCTTAAAGAGTTTGGTATATTGATTGATATGGTTTACATCATTTTCTAAGAAGATGCGCTGGCGTTTTTTCAGCTCTGCCTTAATCGAAACGAGGGCGCGATTTGCTTGATTGCCATCCAAGTTGGTGATGGTTCCTACAAGGTGGGGAAGATCCGCAAAGAGGTTGGCCATACCTCCCCCTTTATAGTCAATCAAGAGAAAGGCTACTTCATAGGGATGATAATGAACGGCTAAGGATAAAATGTAGGACTGGATCAGTTCCGATTTACCTGATCCTGTGGTTCCTGCAATCAGTCCATGTGGTCCGTGGGCCTTTTCGTGCAAGTTCAAATAGAGAATATCGTCACGACCACGAACGCCCAAGGGAACTGCCATCGTTTGGTAGGTTTCATTCTCAGACCAGCGTGTCAATAGATCTAATTCCTCTACACGACTGACCCCGTACATTTCTAGGAAAGTAATGCTATTAGGAATAGAATTGCGCAGGGTTTGAACGTGGTTGATTCCCGCCATGTTCCGTGCAAAGTCTTCCTTGGCTTGGACATCAATCATTGGCATCGGTAGAAATGCCTCGTTTACATAGCTCCCATTTTGAAGCAAGAGAGTTGCTTTCTTGTCACCTCGATAATCTACGACGGTCTGTATATGCTCTGGCAAGCTCTCAATCACTTCTTCTACAAAAATATAGTGGATTCCCAGATGTGACAAGTCCTCATTGATATATTCCATAATATTATGATCTAGGAGGGGGCTTAGGTCTGTAATCAATAAAATATAACGAGGGGCATACTGCTTCTCTGCATTCTTGTCTTGATCACTATCTAGCTTTCGCTCCTTGATAATCTGATAGAGAGAGGTTAGCAGCTGGTCACGCGTCCGCTGGCTGTACACAAAGCCGCGGCTATTAAAGGCTTGAATCTTGGTATGGGGCAACCAGCGGCTCCAGTCCCAAAGCGGTAGCTCTTCTTCACGGAAAATAGGAATAAATTGGACATCATGGTAACTTTGGAAGGTTGCTATCTGCATCATCAGTTGCTGAACCTGCTCTATCACAACTCTCCGATTACCAATATAACCAATGGGAGCTGCAATAGCGTTTTGAATCGGAACTGGACTGATCATTTTATAGTACGATAAAAGTTCCTCTACTTTTTGTCCTGCTTTTGCATTATATTTTGTTAGTTCAGAGCTACTATAATCAATTTGAAAGCTGGCTGGTACTTCTCCTAGTCCTAAACGATAGGTCAGAAAATCAAAATGGTAGGGTGTTTTTTCATAGATGCGTCTATCGGTGGCTTCTGCCATCCCAAGAATGGTCTGGGTATCTGGATAGTGATAAAAGAGGGCTTCTATCTGCTCTTTTTGATAGGCTGAAAGCTCCTTGTATTTGGTATCCAAATAGGACATGTAGTCGTCTAACTTTTGGGCTTGTTTTTCTTTATGATTTTTCTTGTCGGTGAAATAGGTATGAATGGAAGTTCCAATGGTAATGACGGACATCCCCATCATCATGAAGACCATACCACCACTTCTGGAAAATAGATAGGTTAGACCGGTAAAGACAATCATTGCAAGCGGAGTAATCAAGAGTTTTAATAATGACTGCTTGGTCATCTCCTCATCTGTCGGAGCAGAGGCGATGGTGATTTGTCCTTCTGGCTCTCTTAAAATAATACGTGGCGAGCGGTGAAATTCTTTCGCCCGATCTTCTGCCACTGTTTCAAAGAAGGTCAGCAGGCTTGTTTCAAGCTCAAAAAGGGTGGCCAGAGAAAGAACCTGCTTCTGTAAGGTGAGGACAATCCCTGTCTCGAAAACAAGAATATCGTTTTCGCGTACGACACCTTTCCCTGACTGCTTATGACCATTTAAGAAATAGGTATCACTGCTAAAGAAATCAATCTTACTATTGGTATGCTCATGGAAAGTATAGACTATTTCCCCAGAGTAACCTTTTAAGCGAACCGTTGCATCCTCCGCGCCAGATAAGTAGAGGGAGTTCTTGGGTAGGAGAAAATACTGGGGTTCAGGGAGAATCATGAGCGTGATAGTGACGGCATCCGCTAGGGAAACCTGATGAATCCCTACTCTGTAATTCTGTTCTGATAGAGACACCGCCTCTTTCTCTACTTTTAAGGAGAGGGAATCGTCCAGCGGGAGTCGAATATCGGAAAGAGGCTCTGATCCTAGTAGATAAGTCTTTGCTGGATAGAGAGGATAGGCATTCTCTTGATAAATAAGGTATATCATCTATCTTCCTCCTACTGCTTTGAACTTGATGATGAAGTGGTGGCCGAGGAACTGGTCGCAGCTGACGACGCGTCTTCGATCTTGGTGGTCTCTTCTTTCTCGCTAGTATCAGAAGGGGTGAGATATTGCTTTTTCAATTCTTCTAATTTCGACTTATAGCCATTGATCTTTTCTGTACGTTCTTCTGATGTCATTTCTGGATCACGCTGAATCTCATCAATTTTCTTCGTCATTCCATACATCAAGAGCTGTGGATCATCTAGGAAACTTGCAATATCGATCGCTTCATCAATCTTAGCTTGACCTATCAGCACCCAGTACCGGAGGTAATCTTCATTGGATTGGCTAGAAATCTTACTTAATTCTGCTTTTTGCTCGTCCGTCAAATGCTCTGTCATGACGACTGAATAGGCGACTATGTACTTATCGTCTTGACTTAGGGACTTGCTGTCAATATTTTTCACGCTTGAGATAACCTGTGAATAATCTTCTTGAATAAAGGCTAGGCGAATCGTTGAAATCATTTCCTGCCTTGGCAGGGCAAAGAATAACAGATAAGCAATCCCTACCAATGAGCAAAGGGCTACAATGGAGGAAACGAGGGCAGAAAACTTCAATTTTGTCAGGAGGCTATTCGGCGTTCTTGAGTAATGCTGCTCATTGAAGTCTTTCTCCTCTGTATACTTTTCTTGAAGCAGGCTCACCACGTCTGGAATACTCTCTGCCTCTAGAATCGTTTCACAGAAAAGGTTTCCTTTATAAAAAGGGAGCTTCCCATCCATCAAGGAAGAATAATCTGTCTTATCATCTAGGAGGGACAAAATCATTGCTTTATAGCGTTGAAGAAACTCATCTGCTGTCAGCAGGTCATACGGTGGTACTTGTCCCTTGATTCCCTTATGAATAAAGCGAGGGCTAGCATTCATGGTAAAAACAATTGATTCTGGATCGAATGAATACGTGTATTTGGAAAATGCCAGCTCCTCATAGAGGCGACCAATATTCAAGAGGTGGCGCAGCTGTTCTTCCACAGTAAGCTCACCTAAGCGTCCCCAGTCATACATTCCCTCTTCAAGATGAGTTTCTACTAGCAGTACTTCCTCTTTGATATGAACATCTGCTGTAAGAAAAAGAGGATGGTCAGCCTCTAATAAGGTATAGGCTACCTCACGATTTCCCTTTACATCCTCTATTAGTAATTCTATTTTTAGTTTTTTCATCGTTGGCTCCATCCTGTCTTATACTCGTCAAAAATCAACATCTGACGTCGTTAACTCATCTTGCTGAACTTCAGTTCTACCTGCGATTTCATTGCCTAGTCAGATTTTGATTTTTATAGAGTATTACATGTTTTCTAGTTGTAATCGTACCCCATTTTTCAAGCTCTCTAGTGTTCCTGTACTTGCAATCATCTGCCCTGTTTGTAGCACTCGTGCCGTTGGATTGACGATCTGCAAGGAGAGACCGTAGGAATCCGATACGACCTGCAATAATTCTTTTAAGGTCATAGAGGCAGGGATTCTTAGATCAAACTGCCGATTAAGCACTAGGGTAAGATCCAGACTAACGTTGATATATCCATCCATATACTATTTCTTTCCTTTTCTTTGACTAAAGACACGAAAAATCGAATATCCCATCAGGCAGAATCCTAGACCTAACATTCCTAGCACTTGCCACGAAAGGGCAGGAGACTTTCCACTCAAGGAAAAATGGTAGTCTCCTGTATTTGAAATCATGGTCTTTGAAGTAAACAGCAAGGGTTGATAGGCTTCTATAATACCTTGACTGGATAGGCTTTCCAAGAACAGATGATTCCGTTCTCTTGTCGCTGTTTCCTTTTCCTGTTCTTGCATTTGTTGAATCGCTTCCGTTGTTTCTAGCCGGAACAACTTTGCAAGCTCACTTTCTTGCTCGATATAATGGAGTTCCTTGGACTCTTGGTTTGAATGAATATCGGTATCGATTTTCAGTGAACCGCTGTCTGCGGAGGCTGAAATACCTATGAAAGAAATGGTTAATAAGGTGGCTCCTAAGATAATACTTTTTTTCATAGTCATTCCTTATACTCTTCAAAAATCAACTTCAAGCTCTGTCAGCGCCGCCTTGCCGTACTTTAAGTCATTTAATTTATATTTTTACTACTTCCTTAACTCGCCTTACCGTACCCCAGTACAAGCTGCGACTTTTGACGAAAACTTCCTTTTCTTCATTTCCAACCTCAAACAGTGTCTTCCCAGACTGTTTGAGTTAGTACTAAAAATAAACGAAACGACTATACTCTTTGAAAATCAAAAGGATACTTTAAACTCCAGTAGAGGTTTTCAGCCTGTTCCCTTAATAGAGTTCTAGCTTCACCTTATAGGAAATTAGCCACGCTAAGCCTATCTCCCAGATAGTTGAAGATCGTCTATTTGATTTTCCTTGAGTATAGTACAACCCGAGGCTCACTGCCTGCTGGCTTTTGAATTTTGATTGAGTATTACCTTTCTTTTACCTTTCTGTAAATCAGGGTGTTCGTAGTTCCTAGCACAATTGTCACAAAGAAGACCAAGACAGTAGCTAGTTCCCAACCTTGGGTATGGTTAATAAAATTGGTTACCAGCTTTTCTAGATGTGATAGTGGAGAAAGTGTGTCTAAGAAATGAGCAGAACTAACATAGTGCGCATCTAATAATTGACCTGCTGTCACTAGGTACAAAAGCAATAGCACAATTCCCACTAAAAATCCTAAACTGCGTAACTTCTCTAACATCACATTGATGGCATAGGTACAACAGAGGGTGATGAGTACTAGGAGAAGGATGAAGGCTATGATCTGACCGACATTCATGTCCAACTTATATCCTGCTATGGCTGCAATCAGGAAGCCTGCAATAGCGCCCATTCCCGTCAAGAATGTCATCGGTCCTGTCGCATTTTTCCAATGGATACGGTTGGTAATCTTTAGGCGTTGCTGTAAGCCTGCAATATCCGCGTGTTGTAACAAGTAGGCAATTCCTAAAGCTACCAGATAACAAATCAGCATAATCAATAGACCCGAGCGTTCATCTTGACGTGCTGTCCTTACCTTGGTCACTGCAGTGGTTTTCAATACATTCTGAATATTGGAAGCGTCAACTGGGTTCGATAAGTAGTCATAGACAGCTTCATTTTTACTATTTCCTGTCTTAGTGTTGCTCAAAACGCTTGAAAAGGCTTGAAGGAAGTCTTTATTGGAATTGTAGGTAGTATCCATCACCGTTTTCAATTCTGTAACACGGCCTGATAAGGACTCTCCCTCTTTCTCGAGATTGGCAACATCTGTGGACAGCTTTTCTACATCAGATTCTATGGTTTTAGATACGGATTGATTGGATTTCGTATTGTTCATCAGGGTTTGACTTGCTGCCATCAGTCGGGACAGATCCTTGTTGATGTCCATTGTAACCGTCACGAGACCTGTATTCTCCCGTTTTTCTGTTTCAGTGAAGACCGGCTTATTCTGAATACTTTCATGGACTTTCTCGGTTTCCTGAAGTGTCGCTCCCAACTTGACAAGTAAATCTGATGTATTGGTTCTTAAAGCCTCAATGTTTTTAACAAGCCCCTCGGCATTCGTCATTTTAGCCTCAAACTGTTCCAAGTCTTGCTCTGGGACTTTTAATTGCTCTTTCAAGCTGGAAATCGTTGCGTCCTTGATTAGCTGGACAATGATTGCCTTGAGGTTTTCAGTGTCCGTCTGGCTCAATAAGGCAGATGGACCCGGTTCTACTTTCCCTGATTGTAAATCCATATCATAGAAGGCAGCTGCAAGAGAAGCAACTTCGATATAGCCTTTCACATCATTATAAACAGCTTGCCCTCCTTGGCTGACTGCATAGGCAGATACGTTAGGAATGACATCAGTATATGAGTAGGTTCTCGCAATGTTCTTGGTTTCTGCTTTGGGGATACTAACAGTGGTCTCTACCTCTATTTCTTGAGGTTTGGCATCTGGTTTTTCTGCATCTGCGGGAACTGTTACTTTGACAGGAACCTTTTTCTCCTCCTGCTCACCAGAAAGTGCCTCAACTTCTTGAGAGGTTTTCACAACTGCTCGTACCGGCACATCTTGGAAGATATCCATTTGCTCTGGATTAAGGACTTCAAGATTGTACAAAATCGTAAATGAAGTACCGCTTAAACCACTGATGGTGTATTCTGTATCGCTGACTTGTGAGACAGGATAATTGCTGACATTAACTCTATAATTTGCAGGAACAAATAGGTGTACGCTGGTAACATTGCCCTCTAGATCACTAAAAGAAATAGAGCGTTGTGTTTGGAGCTGTTGCAAGGCAGCCTTTTTGACTTCTGCTAGGTGTTCTTGTTGGAAAGTAGCTGTACGCGTTGTTGGTAGGGACTTTTCATTTTTTTCTGCATACCATTCCACAAAACGATTGATAGTCTTTAGGTAAGCCTTATCCGCATCCGATAAGCCCATACTATCAATGGTCGTATCTGTATAGAAATGCGTCGTCGCAATGGTTCCATCCATTTTTGAAAGCATGGTGTCATGTAGCGTCTTGAAATACAGTCCTAGCGTCTGCTTGATTTCTTCTGTCTTGTCAGCTTGCCCACTCGTATCGTTCAATGATTCTTCGACAGCTGTCGCAATCGTCTTTTCATAATTTGCTAAGGTCGTATCAATATCGGTATTTAGTTTTCTAAGTCGAGCAACAAAACTGCTTAATTCTGTGTTGAAGCCGTTTACTTTATCCCTTGTGTCTTTCCAGACCTCGGGTTCGCTCAAATGTTCCAAAATATAGGAATTGAGTGCCTTCATCTGACCCAGCTCTTGTTCTACCGTTAACTTAGAGAATGCTTCATCATAATTGTGCAAAGTCGTTTCTCTTGCATCAATTGATGATTGCCAAGATTCTTGCAGGGATTTGATTTTTTCGATCTCATCTTCGTAGCTTTTATCTACGCTAACAATTGATGTAAACGCGTCATTTGTATGATTGAGTTCCTTGCTGAAGGTGGAATAGGTATTGACTAAATCATTTGGTCTGGAACCTAGTCCTGCAAATAGCTGAGAATAGGAGGTCAGCGGGTTTACTAATTTCGTATTATACGTATCTAAGGCACTGCCCTCATTGGTCACAAGGTCGGAAACTTGGGATTGGGCTGTCTGAAGGTTCCCGATGATACTAAGAAAATAGATATTGACCAAATCTTTATTAAACAGGCTCTTAAAATCAATGACTGCTTGTTCAGCCTGCTTTACAACCAGTTGCTTATCTGATTTAATTTCATACTGAAATACGGCCCGCGAGGGGTTCGTAGACTCAAGTGCCAAGCTCTCTTCGGAAAACTTACTGGGAAAGATGATCATTAACTGATACGTATTATTTTCCAAGCCCTTGGTTGCAATCGAGCGGGATACCGTCTCAATATCGTAATCGGTAGAAGTTGCCAATGATTTGAGCAAGGTGTCTGCGATATGTACATTCTCTCCGTTATAATTCGTTCCCTTGTCTTCATTGACAACAGCAATTTTTAAGGGACTCTTCTGAACGGTTTGTTCTGAAGAAGTCTTGCTAATTGGAGTTGGTTTTATAACTCCTAAAAAAGAGATGACGATCGTCATTGCTAATAAAGCCACTCCTAACCAGGTTAATCGTTTCTTGTTCACAGTTTTCTCCTATATGAAATAATAAATAAAAAGGGTTGAGGAAGCCTCCCCAACCCAACACATATATTTGTCGTTTTTAGCCGTGATTAAGACCAAATCCGCTCTTGATAGCAAGGTCATTTTCTGTCATAATATCCGCAGTCTTATCAAGTTGAACATTGATTTGTTGCATCAATTCAGCAAAATTCTGAACTTTTGGCTTCAACTCGTTGAATTGGTTATCAAATCCATTAAAGGCTTCACCTTCCCACTCGCTACGAAGTGTGTCTTGCAAACGTTGAAGGTTATTCAAGATTTGATTGATATCATTTGCAGCTCTGCCATATTCTTTAGCACGAGTTTTTAGAGTTTCTGGGGATACACGAATTTGTCCAGACATAATACATTCTCCTTTTAAATATTTGATAAATATATCATACCATAATTTATGATGGATTGCAACGATTTGCAAGCTATTTTTTAATTTTATTGTAAAATTTTTCAAAAATTCTACAAAATAGCGCTTTCGACCCAATAAAATGAAGAGAGACAAGGTTTTGAGATTGGAAATATAGTCATTCAGTTTATCTTTTATTAGTTCGTTTACTCGTCTTGTATAATTGAGTTCAGCCTAAAACCTCGGAAAAAAGATAGACTTCCTTGTGTTCATCGAACACCTCGTCAGTCTCCTATTTTTCGTTCGTTTTTTTAACGGCTTCACATCTTATATAACTGAACTCGGAC
>NZ_MSJL01000036.1 GCF_001921825.1 Streptococcus acidominimus | reverse complement strand
GATTAACTGAAGAAATTGATTCTGTGCCTGCTGTCTTAGCGGTTTCTACTGCTTCGTTAGTGGTTGCTGCATCAATAGCTGATTTAGCTTCACTTGCCTTGGTATCTACATCTGCCTTAGCGGCTGCCTTTTCCTCATCTGTCAAGTCTTGGCGATTGTCAATTGCTTGCTTCTTGGCTGCGGCAGCGGTATCAATCGCTGTCTTAGCTGTGTCCTTAGCAGTCGCTGGTGGGTTGATGGCACTGATACTATCTACTCCTGCTGACTTAGCGGTTTCTACTGCTTCGTTAGTGGTTGCTGCATCAATAGCTGATTTAGCTTCACTTGCCTTGGTATCTACATCTGCCTTAGCGGCTGCTTTCTCCTCGTCCGTCAAGTCTTGGCGATTGTCAATTGCTTGCTTCTTCGTATCAGCAGCAGTGTCAATAGCAGTCTTGGCTGTATCTTTACCACTATTCACTTCTCCATTTAAGGCATTTTTAGCTGCTTCAATCGCTTGAATCGCCTGATTGATCGCCTCTTGATTCGTATTCGGATCCGCTAAGACCTCTTGCCCTGCTCGTATTGCTTGATCATAGGCATCCTTCTTGCTTGTATCAGCCTGCTGATACTGGACTGTTCCCTTAACGGCATCTTTCTCATTCACTTTACTTGTCAATTCAGATTTATCAATGACCATGAGAATAAAGGTTTGAGGATCAGACACATTGCCTGCTTGGTCACTAGCCATTACTGTTATCGTATAAACTCCTGGCGGAGCTGTTACAGTACCTGTAATCTGTCCTTGAGCATCTGCCACCAATCCTGCTGGTAGACCAGCTACTGTCACAGCAGTGACACCGATATTATCTGAAATCTGAGGCTGAATGCTCACAGAACTATTCTGTTCTACTATCTGATTCGCCAAAGCAGCAACTGTTGGTTTAGTCGCATCACGAGTGACGGTCGCTTGATAAGTTCCCGTTGCTCTAGTTCCATTTATATCTTGCCGTATAATCTCTAATAGACTAGCTACTCCAACAAATTGAGCTTCGGGTGTAAAGGTCACCCGACCGTCTGGACTGAGGCTGTAACTTCCCTCACCATTTATAGTCTTATTGGTTGTTCCATCAGAGAAGGTGGCTGCCACCTGATTGTCCATCGGAATAGACTCATGACCTGGTGTAAAGAGAACCTCTGCCGTCTGGGTATTTCCTTGCTCACCTCTTGATGTCGCTGCCTCTCCTTGAGGTACTACTGCTGTTACAGTAGGGCTATAAGTAGCGGTTGCTGTCCGAAGAACAGGATTTCCACTCTTGTCCATCCCAACCTTAGTCGTTAACGTCACTCGAATCGGCATCGCCGCACCAGTAAAGGTTTTCTCGGGCTTGAAGCTAACTTGACCGTCTGCACCAATTGAATAAAGTCCTTGACCTGTTACAGTAACAGGATCACTGGTCGGTGTGGTCGCTCCAGGAGCTATGAGTTGAACAGGATAGGTCGTGCTAGACACCATCTCGCTGTTGTTATCATTACGATAAAACAGGGGCTTAGCGGTCTGAGTTTGTCCTTGCAGACCTGTCGTTTCCACATCTGAAGTTGTCAAGTCCGGAATCACCACTTCTGGAATATAGACCGCATCCATGGTTTTACCGCTGATGGTATTGATGTTGGTAAGACCGGACTGATCCTCGGCAGTCCAGCCTGTATGTGCCCCATTTTGATCCCAGGCTCTGACAACAACTCCTGTCGCTTTCCCTACAAAATCTTCCTCAGGGGTAAAGGTTATATCTCCCGTACTAGGATTTAAAACATAGGTCCCTTGGCCATTGACTCTTAGGGTCGTCTCATCTGAAACCTGACCATTAACAACAAATTTGTAAGGCCGAGTAGTATCCAGTTGGTTATCTGTATGGACGTCGTATGAACGCTTACCGTAGGCTGTAAAAACAACTCTAGCAGACTGAGTCTCACCCTTTTTAGCCCGTGTTTCCTGCTTGCTACCGCGAGGAGGAATGGTCTGTTGGATTTGGAAATCTTCCACCTCTCCAGAATAAGCTGTTCCCGTCGGTTGTTCAATATCTCCACGGTCAAGCGCAATCCGAATACGCCCTCCTAATGCCACTTTGGTAATATCTACATTCTGGGGAATGTCTCGGAATATAAAGGTAACTTCTTGATTGTTAGAAGTCACTCGAACAATCTCTGAACTTTCTGCATCTGTATCAAAAACCCCGTCACCATTAAAATCGATAAAGGCTCTAGCGTAGGCTGGTGCTGAACCATTATTGCTTGCTAGTACCTTCAAACGATACTCTGAATCACCTGCCTTTTGTAGAGGGTAATTTCCTTGGGTATCATTGCCATCCTTATCCAAGATCGTCCCTGAACCTAAGAGCTGGCGCGTTCCCTCATCAGCACTACCCGTTGTATCATCACCTTCCCAAGCTACTGCACTGGCATTATTGCTCGCTATATCAGTATCTGGTGGGGTTGTTCCTAGATAGGGTTGCTGCAGATTTTGATTTACTCCTTTAGAAATGGTGTGACGGGCTTCCCCGTAGGAGGCTGGAGCATCTCCAGTATCAAAAATCACAAACCCAATCATTGCCCCTTGTTTTCCAGAAGAGTTCAAATAGACACCGACATTACGAGCATCTCGGGTCAAAACAATAGGGACTGAATGTGTATGATTCTTAGCTATAATCGGTCCAAAAACTCGAGTTCCTAATCCATCTGCATAGGTCACACCATTCTTGGTAATTGTTTGTTTTGTCTCAGGGGTTACTTCTCGATTCAACCACCCTTCGTCAACCTTTGTAACCTGGTTCCACCAGCTTCCTGTCGTATACTTGGCACTATTTGGAGCTGCAAAAGGATCGTTGGTTGGAACATAAGAAGTCGTCGTCCGCCTACCTGATAGCTCCGTCAATAGCTCAAAAGGCTGCCCATCTGTCGTATAGATTTCTAACTCATGTTCTGTCGGTTCCTCACCGGTCATCAAGACAACATTGGCAGGAACATCCCGACCATTCAGATTGGCTCTAATCGAAAATTCTACCCCGACATTATCCCCATCATTTTGCGATTGGATAACTGTCTTTCCCCGAGTATCTAGGCCTGCATTTTTGGCAGCCGAGTAATTCGGATCTTGGTTTGTCAGGATAATAGAAGCAGGGGCATTCGTATTATTGTTACGGTTGATTGCATTTGCATTGTAATTTTTTCCCCCACGTTGACGATAAAGATCAGTAGCATTAAAAGGACGTAACTTGGTAACTTCAAGCGTAATTGTATAACCGGGAACAATCTCCTTGACAAAGCGTGTTCCTACCTGAAGCGTATCACCCGGTCCAATATTGCTGAGGGCATTTCTATCATTAAAATCCAAAAAGATAATCTGATTCTTTAACCTTTCAACACTGGTACCAATGTACTGCTTGAAATGTTGACTTGGATCTGTATTCGTAGTAGTTTCAGCTGAACGAAGTCGTCTAAGCTTCGTATCATTTCCAGATGCCTTATCAACTTCTTTCTGATGAGAGGATTCCTCTTTAGAGGAAGGCACTGCTGCTGAAGTTGACGCTGCCTCAGGCAGATGCGGTTCCTCTTTTTCTTTCTCTATCTCTGAACGATCTGCCACTGGCTTCTCTTTCTCCCCCTCTACTAGAGGAGGCACTGCTTTTTCTGATTTTGTAGCTGTATCTGCTTGGGGCAGTTCTTCAACAATATCGCTCGCTGCTAGATAGAATGGGATATGTTCTGGCTGTGTGACTGTCACCTCTCCATTATCGGCTACCTCAATCACTGTCTCTTGAGAGAGTGTGGGATTGCTGGCCCGCAACATCTCTACTACCTGTTCTTTTTCCTCTACTGTCAAATGAGAGGCTTGAACAACAGCTACCTTATTGCTAATCTGCAATTTATCCAAAATACCACTTATATTACTTCTATTATCGGTTGGTACTTCTACTTGTGGTAATTCTTCGATAACATCACTCGCCACGAGATGGAATGGAGTATGGTTAGGCTGGGTAACAGTCACAGCTCCACTATCTGTTACATCAATCACTGTCTCTTTAGAAAGTGTAGGATTGCTAGCCCACAACATTGCTACCACTTGCTCTTTTTCCCCTGCGGTCAAATGAGAGGCTTGAGCAACAGCTACCTTATTGCTAATCTCCAATTTCTCTAAGAGATTGCTTACATTGCCTTCACTATTATCCGAAGCTCCTACTCCCGAGGCAGCCTCCCCATCCACACTAAGTCCTATTTCTGTATCTGTCATCTCTGCTAATACCGTCTGTTCTGGTTGCAGAGCTAGAAAAGCTGAAACACCTAAGAGGACAGACACTGTTCCGACATTGTATTTTCGAATACCAAATCGAAACTTCGTCAATCGTTTAAAAAATGTCTCCATATTTATCATTATCCACCTTTACATTTAAATTTTTAGTCATTTTTGATCATGAATGATTGGAAATCCGTCCATTCCACGATTTTTCCTTAAAGTCTTGAAATGGATTGCTCCTCCTTCAAACTATCACCAATAAAATTCTATTTATATAGCCTCTCATCTACCTTGGCTTAGGACACAGACTCTTTCACACCGTGGATAGACCTTAATAAATCAAAAACTATTACGACCTCGGACAAAATAGTCCCTACTCATTATACAAACTTATCTCCCAAAAGTAAATAAACTAAGTTTGCAGCTTTATTTTATACTCCCCCTCCAAAAAAAAACATTAACACGACGGTGACTTATCTTATTTTTCGGATTCATCCATAAGAAGCACAAGAAAAACATTTCCCCTATGGGAAGTCAGCCATAAAACTGATGTTCATCAAAACTCTTGCCATAGTAACGCTTTGATTTTTAAAGAGTAGGAGAGCATGAAAAAATTATTCCTACATCTTAGCTATCACTGACAATAAATCTGTCATTTGGAATAGCATAATGTGCTACGATTTTACCATTTTTAAAGAGAATACCATGTAAAACTCCTCCATAGACCGCACCACCGTCCATGCCAATTTTACCGTCAGGCGTTTGCCATAGTTTCGGGCTTTCCATAGGCTCTCCTGTTAAATAGCTCGTCGGAGTATGCCCAAAGACAATCCCTTTTCCAGTCTTATTTTCCACCTTATAAAATGGCTCACGAAGCCAGACCTTTTGATAATCTGTCGTATCCTGCCAATTATCTAAGGTCAGATCAAGTCCAGCATGGACAAAAATCAATTCCTCTGTCTCGACATGAAAGGGCATTTGACGAATGAAATCGACCAAGTCTCCCGCTTCTTCCATCACCCGCTTGGCATCTTCAATCCCATCTACGGGAGCATCCAAAGGACGCCTCAACAACGAATTGATTGTCGTATCGCCACCATTTCGCCTGTAATGGTCATAACGATGATAGGGATCATCTAGCCAGGCTAGAAACATATACTCGTGATTCCCCGACAGACATATAGCTTTTGTCTGCTCGACCAAACTTTTGACCCGTTCCAAAACGGCTCGTCCATTTTCACCACGATCAATCACATCACCTAAAAAGATGAGCTGATCCTCCCCATTCCAATGCTGGAGAAGTGCCTCCAGCATGCCAGCCTTCCCATGAACATCTCCGATGACAAAATAATGTGACATCTTCTTCCTCACTCTTTTTTTAATAGCTCTTTAGCCTGAGTTAGAGCGGCTTCCGTCACATTTTCCCCAGCGAGCATCTTCGCGACTTCCTCAATGCGCTCCTCGGTCTTCAAGAGGCGAACACGAGAAACGGTGGAGTGGGCATCACTAATTTTCTCAATAAAAAACTGGTAGTCTGCAATCGCAATGACTTGGGGCAGATGAGAAATCGCTAAAACCTGACCTTGTGAACCAATCTTGTAAATTTTTTGGGCAATGGCTTGTGCCACACGACCAGACACCCCTGTATCGACCTCATCAAAGACGATACTGGTCTTCCCCTCCTTACGAGAAAAGGCAGATTTAATCGCCAGCATTAAGCGGGATAATTCTCCTCCACTCGCCACCTTGACAAGGGGTTTGAAATCTTCACCGGGATTCGTCGAAATGTAAAATTCTACCTGCTCATTGCCCTCGCGACTGAACTTGGCCTTGCTAAAACGTACCTGAAAATCAGCCTTTTCCATGTAGAGATCTCTTAGTTCTTGCTTGATTTCTTGTTCTAAGTTTTCTGCCAAAATGTGACGGGCACTGGCTAATTCCCCTGCCAAGCGAATCAGATCCTTTTCACGCGCCTTTAACTCCTTTTCAAGATGGTCAGACGAAACATCTGACCCTGTCAAAAGCTGGTATTCCTTGGTGATTTGCTCCAGATAGTCCAAAACATCATCCACAGTACCACCATATTTTCGGGTCATACTGTAAATCAAGTCCAAGCGGCTCTCTACCTGCATGAGGCGACTACCGTCAAAATCAAGCCCATCAACCATACTCTCGAGGCGCTTGGCTACGTCTTCTAAGACATAGTAGGTTTCAGAAAGACTGCCAGCCAACTCCTTGTAGTTCACGTCAAATTCTTCAATCGATTCCAAATCATGCATGGCAGAGCGGATATTTCCCAGACTAGAAAAATCATCATTATCCAGCATGGTGTGTGCATTGGCCAAGGTATCTGCAATCTGCTTGTGGTTGAGCAGCCTTTCCCGCTCCTGATGCAAAGCCTTGTCCTCCCCCACCTTCAAATCTGCCGCCTCGATTTCAGCTATTTGGTAGTCGAGCATCTCGATCCGAGCCTTGTTTTCCGCCTGATTCTTCTGAATCATCATGACCTGCTTGCGCAGAGCTTTATAGGCTTCAAAAGCTGCCGTATAATCCGCCTTTAATTGGAAAAAAGCCTGATCCCCAAACTCATCCAGCATAGCAATATGATGCTGTGGTCGCATCAGTTCTTCTTGATCGTGCTGACCATGAATGTCAACCAAGTGCTGACCAACGACTTTGAGGACAGACAAATTGACTAACTGACCATTGATACGGCTGATGCTACGTCCATTTTGTAAAATCTCGCGACGAATAATCAGCTCATCTGATACCTCCAAGCCCTGCTCTTCTAAGAGTTCCTGTAAACTCCGACTTTGCTCGATCGAAAACAAGCCTTCAATTTCAGCCTTGGGCATGCCATGACGGATGACATCAGTCGTTGCTCTACTGCCCAGCATCATATTCATAGCATCAATAATAATCGACTTCCCAGCCCCTGTTTCCCCTGTGAGGACGGTCATACCTTGCTCAAAATTGAGGGATATTTCCTCAATGATGGCAAAATTTTTAATGGAAATTTCAAGTAACATGATAACCTACCAATTTTTTATCGTTTCTAAGACCTCGGGTGCCTTATCCTTATCTCGTACAATAATCAAAATTGTATCATCATCCGAAACAATGCTAAAAATGGTATCCGAAAAGGCTTCGACAATCTGGTTTTTCACAAAAGCCGTACTTCCCGGTACCAACTTTAGGTTCAGCATATTATCCAAACGTTCAGATGATAAGACATTTTTTTCAACCAACTTTAGACCAGCCACCTTGTTTTTAGGCAACTCATAAATATAGCTGTTATCCTTTAGAGGGGTCTTGACGATCCCCAACTCCTTGATGTCACGCGACACAGTTGCCTGAGTGGCGGTCATACCAGATTTTCGAAGATGCTCGACAATTTCCTCCTGAGTACCGATTTCAAAATCCGCTACGAATCTTCTAATTTTCTCTAACCGTTCTTTTTTACTCATCTTTAAATTCCTTATGCGCCTGTTCTACAATGCTTTCAATCGCTCCTTCAACTTGATTTTCAGCCGGTCTTTCTTTTTTTAAGTAGGCTAAAAATTCTACATTGCCATGCCCACCCTGAATCGGTGAGAAATCAAGTGCCTTGACTGTAAATCCTGCCGCTACCGCAAAGGCTGTGACCTTTTCCAAAACCATGCGATGAACAGCCTTGTCCTTGATGATACCGTTCTTACCGATCTGCTCGCGACCCGCCTCAAATTGCGGTTTAATCAAGGCAACTACTTCTCCCTCGTCCGCCAAAATCGTAGCTAAAGCGGGTAAAATCAAGCTGAGCGAGATAAAGCTGACATCAATACTGGCAAACTGTGGTATAGCATCAAAATCACTGGGACTTGCATAACGGAAGTTGAATTGCTCCATGCTGACCACACGCTCGTCCTGACGAATTTTCCAAGCCAGTTGGTTGGTTCCTACATCCACAGCATAGACTAAATCAGCCCCATTTTGGAGCATGACATCAGTAAAGCCACCCGTTGACGCACCAATATCAAGGGTCGTCTTCCCTACAACAGACAGGTCAAATACCTGCAAGGCCTTCTCCAATTTTAAACCGCCACGACTGACGTATTTCAACTTCTCGCCCTTTAATTTTAATTCGGTATTTTCATCTATCTTTTCACCTGGCTTGTCATAGCGCTCTCCATTGAGGACAGAAACCACTAAACCCGCCATGACCCCACGTTTAGCCTGTTCTCGCGTATCGAAGAGCCCTTGTCTATAGGCCAGTACATCTACTCTTTCCTTAGCCATCTAACCGTAAACTTTCTACTATTTCTCGAATCTTATCTGCCTGAAATCCTGCTTGTTCTTCCAGAGCCACTAAGCCTGTCACTACCCTGTCTAAGCTCATCTCTAGGTAATCTTTTGCTTCCTCTAAGCCAAGCAGAGCAGGATAGGTAGACTTGTCTGCTACTAGGTCTTTATGGGGAGTTTTTCCCAACTCCTCGAAACTTGCAGTCACATCTAAAATATCATCACGAACTTGAAAAGCCAAGCCTAGCCACTCGCCTGTTTCTTGCAAGATATTCTTCATCTTGGCATCGGCTTCAACCATAATACCTGCTGCTACAAATGGATAGGCGAGGAGTTTCCCTGTTTTATGGGCATGGATGGCCTGCAATTCAGAAAGGTTCAACTTGCGCTTTTCCCCCTCCATATCAAGGACTTGTCCACCGACCATACCAAAGGTTCCAGCTGCTTTGGAAAGTTCCGCAATCAATTCCACCCGAATCTGGCTCGAAAGCTCTGCACTTGCTACCAAAGCATAGGAGTCAAGAAAGAGGCTATCACCAGCCAAAATGGCTCTATCTTCCCCAAATTTCTTGTGGCTAGTCAATCGACCACGGCGGTAGTCATCATCATCCATGGCAGGCAAATCATCATGAATCAAGCTCCCTGTATGAATCATCTCAAGAGCAGCTGCCACCTGTACATGGGCTGTCGTCAAGGATAAGCCAAAACCCTCTAAAAGCTCCAGCAACAGCAACGGACGCAGGCGCTTGCCTCCTGCCTGAATCGAGTATAAAATCGTCTCAATCAGACGAAGTGCCACAGGCTCTTGTCCATAAAAGTCCAAGATGACCTGCTCAATCCAATTCAATCGCTCTACTTGCTTCATTCCATATCCGTTTCTGTTCCGTCTGCTTGCATGACCTTGACCAAGGTCTTTTCTGCTTGGTTCAAGGTTTCTTGGAGTTCTTTTGATAGTGCCATTCCCTTTTGAAATGCAGCAATGGCATCTTCCAAGGCAATGTCACCACTTTCTAACTGTTGAACAATCTGCTCTAAATCTGCTAAATTTTCCTCAAATTTCTTTTGTTTTGACATCTTTTACCTCAACTTCTAGCTGGCCATCTCGTAACTGGATGGTCACCTGTTCCTCTGTCTGAACCTTATGAATACTGTCAATCACATGTCCGCCCTGCTCCACAATCGCATATCCCCTTGCCACGATCCGGCTGGTATCCAGCATTAAAAGACTATTTGCCAAACGTTTAGCCTCTGCGACCTTCTGGTCATACAGCGCGGTGGTATGATGACACAACAGGCGTTTCTGCTGGGCTACCTTTTCCTGATAGAAGGCAATTTTCTGGACTGGTGAGCATGCCAACAAACGCTGTGCTAAGACTTGGCTTCGTGTTTGGCCTTCGTTTTTATAATCACGGATCGATTGCTTCATCCGTAGTTGCAATCGATCTAACTTTTGTAAATAGGCATCGTAGAGCCGTTCTGGTTGTCTAAATATCACGGAATGAGCCAATTTCTCTAGGCGTTCACGGTAATAAACCAGACGATTTCCCACCGCCTTACTCATACGATTTTCTTGTTGCTTCAGATGGGATAGTACATCCAATTTGGTCACTGGTGTCGCCAACTCTGCCGCAGCTGTCGGGGTAGCTGCCCGCCTATCTGCCACAAAATCCGCTAGCGTTGTATCGGTTTCGTGTCCGACACTGGAAATAATCGGAATCCGTGATTCAAAAATCGCCCGCACCACTTCCTCCTCATTAAAGGCCCACAAGTCCTCAATGGAACCACCCCCTCGACCGATAATGAGAACATCCAGATCCTCTCGTTCATTGGCGCGACGGATATTTTGCGCAATCTCCGTCGCAGCACCATCTCCCTGTACTTTGGTCGGATAGAGCACCACTTCCCGCCCCGGAAAACGCCTGCTAACAGTTGTGATAATATCACGGATCACCGCACCACTAGGACTAGTTACCACTCCTATTTTTTGTGCAAATTGAGGTAAGGGCTGTTTGAATTTATCCTGAAATAGCCCCTCGTCACCTAGTTTCTTTTTCAATTGCTCAAACTGAATAGCCAGAGTACCAAGCCCATCTGGCTCAGCTTTCTCAATGATAATGGAGTAACTGCCACTCGGCTCATAGAGCTGAATCCGTCCGATAACATTGACCTTCATGCCCTCTTCCAATTCAAATCCCAAAGACTTGTAAACCCCGGCCCAAACTGTTGCCTGGATCACCGCCTTTTCATCCTTGAGCGAAAAATACTGATGGCTCGGTCGCTTACGAAAATTGGACACCTGACCTGTTACATAGACCCGCTCCAGATACGGATCCCGATCAAATTTCAACTTCAAATACCTTGTCAACGACGACACCGACAAATATTCTGACATAAAACTCCTTTCAACAAGATACAAAGCCCGTTAGAAACTCTAAGCGTACTCAAGAGCATCTGTATCCGTAAGCGGACATAGTCCGCAACGGCTACGGCAAACTAGGAAATGTGACGAGTGAAAAGCTCCTGTGGAGGTTTTCAGCCTATTTCCTAGGGTAGTTATATCTGTAATTGGCTAAAGATAACACGATTTTCGCACAGAGTTTAGGGCGTGTTCAATTAAACAAGATACGAGGACGTTTGACACGAGTTTCACTCGTTTTATCTCCAACCTTCCACAGTCTATTCCCAGACTGTTTGACACGAGCACTGCTCGTTTTATCTCCCACCTCCCACAGTCTATTCCTAGACTGTGGGAGCGAGCAAAGCAAAAATAGGAGATTGACACTGTGTTCCACGAACACGAGGAAATCTATACCTAAAGGTAGCCATACCTGTAATCAGTTAAAACTGAAACAGTTACGTCTCTTTTTTGCACAGCTCGTAGTCCGAGTTCAATTACACCAAGATACAAAGCCCGTTAAAAACTCAAAGCGCACTCCAAGAAACCAGTAAGCGATTGCTCCATAAACATCTTTCCAATAGCTCAAAAGATATGCTCTACCTTTTAACTTATCCCGCACAAGCCTCAACAAGATGACTATAAAATAATCCCAGTTTATTCCTTTTATTATACCAAAAAAAATGCCAAAATACTAGGAAAACGGTGCCTGATCTCTGGGGCTAATTTATAGTCTACGAAAAAATTTTTATAGAGTATAACGAAGTAATAAAAATATAAAATCTTTTGCAAAATATGATATAGCAACTTCCCCCCTTTTTGATATCAGAAAAGCACCTAGCAAGACTAAGTACTTCATTCTTTATAGCCGTTTAGTTTATTTTTAGTACTAGCTCAAACAGTCTGGGGATAGACTGTTTGAGGTGGGAAATAAAGAAAACGAAGTTTTCGTTAAAAGTCGCAGGTAGTTGTCTAGTTGATAACTAGACAAGTGATAAATAAGAAAAGTGTAACTTTTCTCAATAGTACAACTCAAGATACAAAGCCCGTTAAAAACTCAAAGCGAAAATAGGAAATCTAACGAAGAGTCATTAGACTCTAGGAAGATTTATCTTTTTCGCACAGAGCTTAGGGCGTGTTCAATTACCCAAGATACGAGAGCGTTTGACACGAGTTTCACTCGTTTTATCTCCAACCTTCCACAGTCTATTCCTAGACTGTGGAAGCAACTCCTAGACAAAATAGGAAATACGACGAAGAAGCGTTGGCTTCTAGGAGTATTTATCTTTTTGTCAGTGAGTTGTAGCTCAAGTTCAATTATACAAGACGAGTTAACGGAGTAATAAAAATATAAACTAAATGACTATACTATACTATTCTACCAACTATCCCACATAAGCATTTGGAATCTAGCAGAACCAGCGCAATTCTAAGACGCATGGATATGTTTTCTTCTCGGTTTTGTAGTCACCTACTTTTAATCCTCAAGACTTGAGGCGGATTGTATGTCCTAAGTAGGAAAGTAGCCCTCATTCTTCTACTTGCTGACGCTTCAAACTGAAAGTATCTGGCACTGGGTCGCTTCCACCTGCCACAAAAGGATGACAGCGCAGAATCCGTGCCAGTCCCATCAAAAAACCTTTCAGACCATGCTTTTGAAGCGCTTCAATCATGTAACTTGAGCAGGTTGGTCGATAGCGACAACTAGGTGGAAAAAGAGGGGAGATAAAGCGCTGGTAGAGGCGCACCAATGCAATCAAGATAGAGGTCATTTTTTCTGCTTCTTCGTCACGGCAAGGGTATGAAGTTTGCTGACGTCTTTCTTATTCAACTTGCGAAATTCTCCCGGACGGAGACCGGTCAGATCGAGATTCCCAAAACGGGTCCGCGAAAGCTTATCCACCTGTAAACCAACGGCTTCAAACATCTTTTTGACCTGATGGTTGCGCCCTTC
This sequence comes from Streptococcus acidominimus, assembly GCF_001921825.1. Taxonomy (GTDB): domain Bacteria; phylum Bacillota; class Bacilli; order Lactobacillales; family Streptococcaceae; genus Streptococcus; species Streptococcus acidominimus. The sequence continues at coordinate 11,235 of NZ_MSJL01000036.1, read as the reverse complement.
GTGGATGGTCAATTCAACGACCGAACGATTTTTCACTGGGTCCACCTTTAGGATATGATAGACGGCTGGTTTGGTTTTCTTGCCGTTAATGACTACCCCGCGGGTCAAGGGACGCAAGACTTCTTTATTGGCAAGTCCTTTCACACGCGCCACATAGACCTTATCAATCTCGTTGCGCGGATGGATCATCTCATCGGTGAAATCCCCGTCATTGGTCAAGATCAAGACCCCGGATGTATCCCAGTCCAACCGTCCCACAGGATAGATCCGCTCGGTAACTTGTGGTAAGAGGTCAATCACTGTCTTTCTCCCCTTGTCATCTGACACACTCGAAATCACCCCACGAGGTTTATTGAGAAGGTAGTAGACCTTTTCCTCATTGTAAATCGGCTGACCTTCTACTTCGACCTTGTCACCAGATTTAATGGTCGTTCCAAGTTCACGCACAACCTGACCATTGACCGTCACCAAGCCCTGCTTAATCAGCTCTTCTGCCTTTCGACGACTGGCTACTCCCGCGTGAGCAATGTATTTATTGATTCTCATCTTCTCTTGTCTCTTTTCTTTCTACAAACAATTCCGTTTCTTCCTCGACCAAATCAAGTTCTGACACATCAGGTAATTCTTCCAAATCGTTGATTCCTATATAATCAAGGAAATAATCCGTTGTGACATATAGATTCGGCCGCCCCAGAACCTCTTTCTTGCCATTTTCCCGAATCAGATCAAAGGCCTGCAACTTACTGATTGCTCCGCTCGAATTGACCCCGCGAATACTATCGACTTCAATCCTTGTAATCGGCTGTTTATAGGCGATTATGGACAGGGTCTCCAACAGGGCACGCGACATTGATTGGTTAATCGGCGTTTTGGCATAGGTGCGTAGAAGGGCTGCATACTCTTTTTTCGTGACCAACTTATAACGGTTGGACGATTCCAAGATGGCAAGTCCTGACTGAGCATCTTTCTGATATTTTTCAGTTAGTTTTTCAAGCTGCTGGATCACAGCTGACGGCTGTAACTCCAGCATTTCAGCTATATTGCGTACCGTCAAGCCCTCTTCTCCTGCTACAAAGAGCAGTACTTCAATTTCAGCTAATCGGCTCATCTTCACTCCTTATCAAGTAAATCTCTCCAAAGTTTTCTGTCTGTTCCATGGTAATCTCCTTGCTTTTAACCATCTCAAGAGTGGCTAAAAAGATGGTAATCATTTCATTCATGTCACAGCTCTGAACAAATAATTCCCGTAATACCAAGCGTTTCCCCGGCTGAAACCGACTGCGAACCTGCTCCATCATATCCTCGATTTTGTACTCATCTCGTGCAATGGTCGTATGGCTCATCCGCAACTCTTCCTGCTTTTCAGCCATGACTTTTGAAAAGGCAAGAAAAATATCAATCACCGACTTATCTTGGGTCAAGGTTACATCATCATACACCAGTTCCAACTTGGGCTTGGAAAAATAATGGGCACGCTCGTCATGTTGTTCCTTTAATTTCTCGCTAAGCGCCTTAAAGGTACGGTATTCTTCCAATTGCGATAGCAATTCTTGCTCGGGGTCATCTATAACGTCTTCTTGTTCGACGACCTTAGGCAAGAGCCTGCGGCTCTTAATCAACATCAGCTGGCTCGCCATCACCATATATTCTCCTGCAACTTCAAGCCGCATAGCTTGCAGGGTTGCGATATAGGCCAGATACTGCTCAATGACTTCGGTAATCGGGACTTGGTAGATATCCATTTGATACTTGGACACCAGATGAAGGAGCAAATCAAGCGGCCCCTCAAAATCTTTTAATTTAATATCCATTTTTATACTGTTCTAGACTAAGCGTCGTTTTTAGACCTAAGCATTTAGCAACTTCTCCCATATCCTTACCAGCCTGAAACTGGCTGAGGATAAAAGATTTCCGCAATTTCTGGGCTGTCCACTCCGATTTTCCTTGCTCCTCTAAAAATTCGCTCAAGCGATTGAAAAACCATTGGCGAGAATAGGGGGAACCCTTCTTGTCAAAAAGATAGACACCCTTTCTCCCTTGTAAGGCTAACACCGAAAGAAGCTGATCTGGAATCGGTAAAATCCGCTTCTGACCAGATCTGGTAACGGTCAAGACCTGAAAATCCAGATCTACATCTGCTAGCTTCATGACAAGCAACTCGCTCGGCAACAAGCCCAGATAGGCAATCAGGAGCGCGATCAGCTGTCCGTCCTCATACTGACTCTCCGTCCACAAAAAATCCCTATCTTCCAAATTCGTAACTACGGGTTTCGGTACTACCTGTTTCGGAACTGTCACCTTATAATAGCGGTCTATTTGACCTTGTTCATATAGGTAGTATAAAAATTGATTGACGGCGGATAGCTTGCGTTTTTGAACTCCGGACTTTAAGCCCTGCACAAAAGATTGGTATAGGGCTAATGTGGAGGGGCTTAGCCTACCCTCACAGTGCTCCATCAACTGCTTTAAATCATAGAGATAGGCATTCTTTGAATTTTCAGATAGATTTTTAGACGCCAGAAATGCCTGAATATGACATGTCATTTCCTTCATTATTTTGCTCCAAGTGTAAAGTTATGAAGCAGGGCATTGACAGCCTTTAAAATTGACTTGCGAGTGATAATGCCTAAAAATTCTCCATCTGCACCAACGACTGGCAAAAAGGCTTGATCTACCAATTTTCGCATCACTTCTTCTAAATGATAATCGGCTCCAACTGTGGCAACATCTTTTTTCACAATTAGGGAAATATCCATATTCAGTTGCTCATCTGTCAATTCATTTTCAGCCTGATATTTAACGATTTCCCGCAGACCAATTGTTCCGACAAATTGATTATCTTCGGTGACAACAGGGACGCGTGAATAGGTCATGTGGCTAAGTAAGAGTTTGGCATGGTCAATATTATGTGTATCAATAATCACTGCCAGCTTATTGGCTGGGGTCAAAAAGGTTTCTTCCTGCGCTAGGAGGAAGTTCTCAAATTCACGTGTAATCATCTGGAAATATCCTTTGTTAATGGTGCATAAACTTGGTGGTTACGGTTGTAGTACTCAATGTGGATATGATCCTCAAAAATGGTAAGAATGGCATAGAGGCATTCTTGAATCATTCCCCGCGGTTGGCAAATGGAGCCAGGATTGACAAAGAGGGTATTGCCCCGCACTGCTGCATCAGGGACATGCAGGTGCCCATAAAGACAGATATCTGCCCCCACTTCTTCTGCCCAATAATCGAGCCTCATCCAAGTAAAATTGATACCATAGAGATGCCCATGAGTTTGCGCCACGGTCACATCTCCAAGTCGAACGACACATTGATCCTTATAAACAGGATCGTAATCACAATTTCCTCCAACCACATGGATCCCCTCCCAGAGAGGGTCTTTTGCTTCCAACTCTGAATCTCCATTATGAAAAATCGCATCTACCTTGCCTAGATAGCGTTCTTTTACTTCTTCAACAATGGCACGATCACCGTGGGAGTCACTCATTACTAAGAACCTTTGCTGTTCTGTCCTTGCCATACTGGAAATACCTCTACTAACTTTTTAAGTGCTTGGGCGCGGTGGGAAAGACTATTTTTTTCTTCCAAGGTCAACTGCGCTGCCGTCCGTCCTGTTTCTCCAACCAAGAAGAGCGGATCATAACCAAATCCATTTTCTCCTTGCGGAATCGTTGCAATATAGCCATTCCAATCTGCTTCGACAACGAGGCTATCGACATTTGGTGCTGCAACAACTAGGGTACAATGAAATTGGGCTGAGCGGTCTTTGACTTCAAAGACCATGGCTAACTCATGAAGCAACTTAGCATTGTTGCGTTCATCTGTCGCATCAGGACCTGAAAAACGGGCTGACCAGACCCCCGGCATACCTCCGAGCTTGTCAACTTTCAGTCCCGAATCATCTGCCAATACCATTTTCCCTGTCAAATTTGCAATGGTTTCAGCTTTCAGACGAGCATTTTCCTCAAAGGTGACACCTGTCTCTACTACATCTGGAAAGTCTGGATAATTGTTGAGATTTTCCACCTTGTAGCCCCATTTTTCAAAGAACTGGCGAAATTCAGCCGTCTTTCCTTCATTTTTAGTCGCAATCAAAATGGTGTCCCCAACCTCTGTCAACACATCAAGCTGACCAAAGAATGTGTCGGCACTCACTCCCTCTTTTGGCAGATGAATAGCCACAAGCTGCTGCCCCTCCATTACGAGAACAGCGCCCTTATGCTGGACAACAGAGAGCTGGCGTTCAAATTCTTCGTTGATTATCTGAATGAGAAAACTCCAAAAGGTGAACAGCGAACGATATTTCACAACATGGATCTGCAAACCCTCTAGAGATAGCTGCTCCAACAATTGATGGAAGCCTATCCTAACCTCTTTGTCATTTTCATCATCACCAAAACAAGTTAGGTAAGTAAATGTATCCCACTTGCCAATATACCAATCATTGGCATCCTTATATTCGTAAATCTTTTCTGTCATAATGTTACATGCTCCACGTATATGTCTTTTCCTAGCCAATGCTCTGCAATCTCGCGAAAGGCAGCCGGACTAGCTGTTGTATAGAAGAAATGTTGCGGTTGCTCTGCTGTTCGGCTATGATTGATTTCAAAATAATTGAGTAAAACAGAAATATCCCGCGCGCACTCTGCTCCACTATCAATCAGGGTCACATCCTGTCCCAGTACATTCTGGATAATGGGGCGAAGCAAAGGATAGTGCGTACAGCCCAGTACAACTGTATCGGCTTTTCCTTTCATGCTCATCAAGGTTTCATAGACCACTTTTTTCGCCAGACTAGACTGGTAATTGTTTGACTCTACCAAGGGGACAAACTTAGGACAAGCAAGGCTGGTTACTTGTGTGTCAGGTGACAGGGCTTGAATCTTTTCTCGATAAATATCTGATTGAATGGTCATAGCTGTACCTAGTACACCGATTTTTCCTGTTTTTGAGGCCTTGATAGCAGATGAAGCTCCGGGTAAAATCACACCGAGGACCGGAATCTCTAGCTTGGCCTTGACTTCTTCCCAAGCAACAGCTGTCGCTGTATTACAAGCAAAAACAATCATCTTGACGTTTTTCGTTAGTAAAAACCGAACCAATTCCCAAGTGTATTCCCGAATCTGTTCAGCAGGGCGCGGACCGTAGGGAGCTCTAGCCGAATCCCCGATATACACAATTTCTTCGTGGGGCAGCTGGCGCATCAATTCACGCGCCACTGTCAAGCCTCCGACACCCGAATCTAAAAATCCAATAGGTCGATTATCCATAATTTTTTCCTTACTGACTTACTACTCTACTCTTCAAAAATTGAGTCCACGCCTACTATCCTTAAGAGCTAGCAGCGTTTCCTTTTCAGTCGGTCTTGGCTCACTCTTTCTCTCACTCATACACAGCAACAATCAAACAAGAAAGCCAGCCACAGAAGATCAAGTCCAAGCTTGTAATCACACTAGCGTGACGCAGTGTTGAGGAGGCTCTTATATACTAATTCCATCAGCTTCACACCCCTACTGGCTTTGGCATTTATAGGCACGTCTGGGATAGGCTGGTAAAGCCCTGCAAGAGTGGGAACGGACGGTCTGAGAATAGACCGTTTCAGCCCGAACCGAGAAATTTAAGAAAGAGGACAAGCCAACTCTTTTTCCATTATTCAGACTTCTTTCCCACTCCCAAAGGGAAGCTGGTATAGGTTGAATTTGATTATTTCAGGATATTGACAATATCAAATACATATCGTCCTTCCTGTTCAAATCGCATAACTCTGCTAGTCTAATTCTTGATCTTGATGCGTATTGCCATTGCTCTAGGTAGGAGAGCAGCCCCTAACTAAAAAATGAGAGAGTGAGGACAGTCAATGTTTCTGACATTTCGACTGGTGTCCCACTTCCCCCACTTAATTATTTTTTCTTTGTCGCGATTTTTTGCTGACTCTTGATTTGACGAAGTACTTGTTGCACTTTGGCTTCGCTCGGTTTTTGACCCATTTGGCTCATCATCGCTCTAAGAGCATTTTCATCCAAAACAGGTTTATCAGCGATATATTTTTCCACCTGTTTGCGTGAAAGGTAAATCCCCAAAGCAACACCACCAGCAAACGCTACGATAATCAATATAATTGCAAGAACTAGCTTCATATCTATCTCCTATTTTCCAAATTACAAAATCAATTCTCCCTATTATACCAAATTTACAAGGAAATTCCAAGATTTATCTTAAAAGTTCATGAGGAATACAAGATACGAGGGCGTGAAGCGAGCAAAGCAAAAATAGGAAATACGACGAAGAAGCTAAGGCTTCTAGGAGGATTTATCTTTTTTGCACAGCTCGTAGCCCGAGTTCAATTAAACAAGATACGAGGGCGGTCGACACGAGTTGCACTCGTTCTATCTCCAGCCTTCAACAGTTGCGTCTCCTTTTTCCGAGTTTTAGGCTGAACTCACTTACAAAATATAAACTCAAAGCGCACTCTTTCAGGAATTAACAGTCACTTCCCTGCCTGTTAACACCATATCCATAAGCGACTACGGCAAAACAAAAAATCTGACGAGTGAAAAGCTTCTGTGGAATTTTTCAGTATATTTCCTTAAAATATCAGTCCTACTTTCAACTGATGGATACGAACTCAATTTATTTTATATCCACTCTCTAATCATATAATAATTGGTAATAAAACGAGTCCCTGTCCTATTCCTTTGTCAGTAGGGTGAATAAGGAAAAGAACTGATTTTACTGATTATCAACTATCATGGAACATCAGAAAAGAAAAAATACTACTCAAGTAAAATACTAATTTTTTCTCAATCTTGTAACATAAAAACCTATCTGTCACTTTTCCTACTATTTTTCAAAATCAAAGCCATACAGGGTCGCAAAATAATCCTCTGGTCTTTCTTCCCGACGAATCATCCGAGCGCTCCCATCTTCTTGAAGTAAAATCTCTGCTGAACGTAGGCGGCCATTATAGTTGTATCCCATTGAAAAGCCATGCGCACCCGCATCATGGATAACCAGCGTATCTCCTACTTCAACCTGCGGCAATTCCCGCTGAACAGCAAATTTATCATTGTTTTCACATAAGGAGCCGACCACATCTACCACTTCAATCGGAGCATCTGGATGGCTAATATTGGTGATATGATGGTAAGCACCATAAAAAGCAGGACGCATAAGATTAGTCGCAGAAGCATCTACTCCGATATAGGTTCGATAGGTTTCCTTACGGTGAAGCACCTTGGTCACCAAATGACCATGAGGGGCTAACATAAAGCGTCCTAATTCGGTATAAATTTTTACCTCTCCCATACCAGCAGATGTCAAGACTTCTTCGTAGACCTTGCGTACCCCTTCTCCAATAACAGCAATATCATTAGCTTCCTGCTCTGGACGATAGTTGACACCGATACCACCAGATAGATTGATAAAATCGAGCGTCACTCCTGTCTGCTCACGGATTTCAAGCGCCAATTCAAACAATTGTCTTGCTAAAGTGGGATAGTAGTCATTGGTCACCGTATTTGAAGCCAGAAAAGCATGGAGACCAAACTCCTTAACCCCTAGCACTTTCAATTCTCGATAGCCTTGGAGCAACTGTTCCTTGGTCATCCCAAATTTTGACTCTTCTGGATGATCCATAATGTCCGTACCGAGGGAAAACACCCCTCCAGGATTATAGCGCAAGCAGACTACCTCTGGAATCCCCGCTACTTCTTTCAAAAACTCAATATGCTCATAAGCATCTAAATTGATAATAGCTCCTACTTCTCTAGCATAGACAAATTCCGGCCCTTGGGTATCATTTGAGGTAAACATGATGTCTTTAAAGCCCAACTTTTCACTCATCATGACCTCAACGTCTGTCGCACAATCGACCCCGCAGCCCTCCTCCTGCAATATCTTTAAAATAGCTGGTGTCGGAGTAGCCTTGACCGCAAAATACTCCTTAAATCCCTTGTTCCAAGCAAAAGCCTGATATAAGGCGCGCGCCTTCTGGCGGATCCCCTTTTCATCATACAAATGAAAAGGAGTTGGAAATATCGCTGTCACCCTGTCTAGTGCTTCCTTACTGATAAATGGTTCTTTACTCATACACTACCTCGTCACATTTTTGACTATTATACCATACTTTTAGACCAATCCGAGAGTTCTCTTTCACAAACGTCTACACAAATCCCCCAAAAGTATAGTGTGTATTTTTCATCATCCTCGAACGACAAGATTGTTGAAAAAACGCTCCGCAGTTCCCCATTTCCTACTTGTCACAGTCAATCCTCTGACTGTGACAACGTGCCACGCACTAAAGGCAGACTGGTAAAAATGAAATAACAAAGTTTTAATTCTGCTAAACATTATTTTACTTTCAGTGGCGATACATAGTCATTAGGTAATTTGCCTTTCCAATCTATCCACTGTTGTTCAGCCATTGGTACTAATATTGCTAATTCTTCTTTAGAGAACAAGGATATACTCGTAGGATCTGCAATCAATGCAGTTGGAGTATCAATAATAAATTCTTTATCTTTTTGCCTTTTTTCTTCTTCTGTCAGTGGCCAGTGACCATTCTGAGCTTTAAAATTGATGTCTCTTGCTGTACGTTCTCCGTAAAGAAATGCTGTATAATCTTCTTCTGCAATTTCAAAAATTTTCCTTACAGATGCAATACCAAACTCACCAAATGTATAGTATTTACCATTGTGCACTCTGAAATCAAAGCCAATCGGAACTTGTACTTCAACCTTATTATATGTGTCAAATTCCTCCCAAGAAATATCTGTTAAACTCAATTTAGTTTCCTCCTAATTGTCTAAACGTAAAGTCACCCCAAGGTATTTCATCCACAACTGCTTCTGGCATATTTCCTGGGTAGGTGCGACCTCCTGGTTTCCAATATCCATCAAAAGCAGAATCTTCATTACCAGATGGAATACGAACATTATGTAAATTTTCTGCTGGAATATCAATAACAACTGGAGAGTCTCCCAAATCACCGGGGCGTAATCCTAATAGATCTTCCAATAGACGAGGATCTCCCTTACTTATATCGAGAATCGTTTCACCGGCTTCCTTAGACATAATAAATGCAACATGATCATTAGGATTTCCAATTGCACCATTATTAAAACCACCTTTCTCAGGTGTAAATTTCTGAAATTTGATTGCCCCGTCCTCAAACTGCTGTCTATGCGCTTTAATATAGTCTGGACTATATACTCTCTCAACATTTGGACGTTCACCTTTTGACATGACCAATATATTATCTGGTGTCTTTCCTGGAAGATACTCCACTTTCGGTGCATTTTCAGAAATCTCAAGAATTCTGATACGATCCGACGGAGATATTCCCGCCTCTGCATATTTATTCCATTGAGCATACCTCTGCGCATCTTCAGGACTCATATCATCTATAAAAGATGTCACTTTCGCCTCGCTTACCCTATTCAAACTAAACTTGGCTGCCGCGGACGAGGCGGCGTAGCCTCCTAGGATACTACCCACAAAGCTGGCGCGCTGGGCGTCTGCTTCACTACCTCCGAGGAGTTTGGTGCCGTGGTAGGCGGCTTGGTGACCGGCAAAACCGCCAACCTCTCCAATCATAAATTCTGTTAAGCCCTTGGCAAGGCTCTGGGTCTTGCCTATGAGAATCAGTACCGCACTGGCAGTGGTAAAGAGACCGCCCACTTGGTGGTAGGTCTTGTCATTACCCATAAATAGAGTATCGCGAATGGGATTGGTGGCGTGGGTCTTGCCGTCTCCTTGGTAGCCCAGATAGAGATTGTGTCCTGCTTCAACTGTATTGGATAGACCGTAGGCAACCGTTCCGCTACCTGCAATCCAAGCTCCTACCACTAAAGGAGTGGCGGCTCCACCACTAGCCACAATGGCTGCGACACCAACGGCAATGGTTACAGCTCCTAGGGTAAGGTCAATCCAGCCTTTGGTGCTTCTCTCTTCTGCTGCTAGGGCTTCAAATCTCGCTTGGTCTCGTTCTTGGGCTGCCTGCACTTTGTCCATTGTATTGGTGATATGTTGTTCCACCTGTTGGTAGGCGGTCGCAAAGCGTTCTACTGACTGGAGTTTCCCTAGATCACCCGACCGATAGGAACTAATCTTGCGGGTTTGACCGCTGTATTCTGATAACAGGGCTTTAGTCGCAGATACCAACTCCTTAAAGGCAGTCAAATCCTGTCGGACATGATTGCTTTCATACTGCTGGATCGCACTATCCAGAGTTTTGAGTTTGCTTGTTAGCACGCCATAGTCTAAAGCCGTACTCGTATGACTGGTACCAGAATAGAAAACTAGATCAGAAATCTTGTCCTTTTCTGCATTTAGAAGTTCCAGCTGATGATTGAAGCGGTCATGAGAGTTCTTCAAGTCTGATTGAAGAGTGGTAAAGACCTGTTCAGGGAGTTCTGCGTGGTGATCGCTATCTATATTATAATAGCCATCTTTGTAGAGCAGGAAGCTGGATGAATAATCATTCATCAAATGGATTAAGGTCTGTAACAAGGTGCCATGTACTTCGCTTAGATAGGTGCGGATCCCCGCAATCCCCCCTCCTTGGAGACTGCTGTCATTGATAAAGTCTGACATAGCTGTGTTGATACTGGCAATTGACTGCCCCCATGAGGCAATACTTGTCTGGCTAGTAGTCTGAAAGCTGGTAATGTCATCAAATCAAATCGAATCTTGTAACTCATACACCCTCCTTAATTCAGACCTGAAAATAGGGATTTCCCCAAGACATTGTCTTTCCGGGTAAGCTCTTTACCTGCATCTGAAATGCTGGTAATTGAGGGCAATATCGGTTTCTAGTATGAATATTTATACCTTAGTATTATAAGCCATATCTTTGGGTAATTGATTTCTTGTTAAACATTCAAACAGTTATACTACTTGCCAGTTGCCGCTGTGCGAAAACTACCCTAATCATTGATTAGGGTAGAGGCAAACTGAAAGACTTGAGGCTTTCAGTTTAGCAATGAAACGACAAAGTCGGTTGCTTGCGTACCCTGCACCAAAAGCTGGCTGGCAAAAAGAAATTGGGCTATATAAAAATTCAACTTCTTTTCGTACTCTCTTCTCGAATTCTAAAAATATTAGGGAACTATATATCAGTTTACACCAAACACAATATGTAGTATTTCGACAGCATCAAAAAAAAAGACGACTTCCAAGAGGAAATCGTCTTTCTTGTTATTTCAATAGTTCATACTCAAATAATTTACT
>NZ_MSJL01000035.1 GCF_001921825.1 Streptococcus acidominimus | reverse complement strand
CAAACGACTGGGATTGCCATCATGGGCTTAGTGCGCCCAAAAATAGGAAAATAAGCAAAAAGTAAGCTTCGAAAGCGAAGCTTACTGGAATTAATGCTTACAAATAGGGCTTACTTAACAACTACTTGAAGTTTTTAGAGGTGCCCATATATAATCCCCCTATAATCATGGAAAAGTAGTAAAAATACTTGTTATCCTAGTTGATTAAAAAAATCTCTGATTTCCTCATCTTTTATAAAATAATATATAATTTTCCCCTCTCTTCTAGTGTCCAAGATGTTTTGATTGGCTAGTTTACGAAGATGGTGGGAGGCAGATGCCATACTGAGATTTAGTAAACAGGCTATATCGCAGACACAGAGTTCTTCGACGGCAAGGAGATAAAAGATGATATTTATCTGTTTATTATCGGTAAATTTTGATAAAATGCGAAGTGATTTTTGGACTTTTTCCTTTTCAAGGTAGTTCGTTGCGGTTGTAACATTTTGTTGATTAATAACATCCACTTGACAGATACTATCTTTTTTCATAATTTTTTCTCCTAGCCTAACACAGCCCATAGCATGTCAAAGCTGTTGTTTTCAATCAGGATATACATCCCCAATCCTAAATAGACAACGGCAATAAACCATCTGCTATATTTTTCCAAAGTTTCTCCAACAGAAGGGACTTGTGCCAATTTTTGGGCAGAAAAAACCAAGAGATAAATCATGACTAGAAAAGTAAGTAAAGTCACTATCAAATTCGCTAAATTTAAGGTGGTAAAATATGGGACAAAGACACCAATATTGTCAGCGCCACAACTTGCAAAAGTAATCATAGCGACTAGAAAAATCAGGTTTTTATTGTCTTTTCGCAAACCATCTTTTGCAATAGCTTCTCCATCAGAATCTCCTAAAAGCAAAACTTTGAGGCCTAGGAAAATTGGAATCAAACCGAGTAAACCTAAAATCTCTTTACTAGGAATATAATTTAAGACAAATGCAAAAAGCAAACTTAGCAATATTAGACTAACAGAGCCTAGAAATTGTCCCAAATAGATGTTAATGATGTCTTTTCTGCTTTTTCTTTTGGCAAAAAATAACATTAGGATAATAAGTAAGTCTACGGCTGTCCCAGAATACAGGATTATTGAAGTAACAACATTTTGAATCATAAAATACCTCATTCAAATATATTTTTGAATGTATTCTAACATTAAACTTTGTAGATGTCAACTTAAAATCCACCAAAATATAGATAAGAAGTTAGTGTACCAAATATTAAAAAGCCCTGCCATAGAAATGATAGCAGGGCTTAACTTCAATATCCAGATGATATATTTATCTAAAAAAGGTAGAGTAAAAGGTAGAGTTTTTATTGATTTGTAGTGCGATATAATGAGTTTCAAAAAATCAAAAATCACTTAAAATCAACATTTTGACGTCTATCGACGTGTACTGAAACCCTTACTTAACCTCAGTAAAAATCACGTGTTTGCGCAATTTTGGTGAGTATTTTTTCAATTGAAGACGGTCTGGGGTGTTGCGTTTGTTTTTAGAAGTAAGGTACAAGCGTTCACCAGATTCTTTGTGTTCAAGTGTAATGTTTACGCGCATGGTATCTCCCTTCTATTATTCAGCTGCTGCAGCTTTGGCGATCTTACGTCCTTTGTAGTATCCTTTCAAAGATACACGGTGAGAACGTGAGTAATCTCCAGTGACTTCGTCAAATTTCACAGTTGGAGCTGCTAATTTGTAGTGTGTACGACGTTTGTTTTTCTTCGCTTTTGATGTGCGACGTGCAGGTACTGCCATTTTCTATCCTCCGTATGATATAAAGGGCGTAAACAGCGATTGGAAATAGAGAAAGATGAATACCCGTATGTAAGCAGTTAAAACTGGAACACCGGTGTCTCTTTTCCAAGCTTTTAGCCCATATTCAACTATAATAATGATATGGATGGCTTTCGCCAACTGTATTAGAATATCATATTTTTTTTGTAAAGTAAAGTTACTTGACAGATTTTTTGAAAAAATTTTTAACAAATAGGAAAATATTCTGAAATATGCTAGAATAGAGAGAAAGTACAGAAAGGAATCGACTGCCTATTATCAGGCGTTAGTCTTCGTTATGAAATTACAAAAACCTAAAGGAACTCAAGATATTTTGCCAAAGGAGTCTGCCAAGTGGCAGTATGTGGAAGAATTTGCCCGCAAGACATTTGGCAACTACAACTACCAAGAAATCCGAACCCCTATTTTTGAGCACTATGAGGTCATTAGCCGCTCTGTTGGGGATACGACCGATATCATCAGCAAGGAAATGTACGATTTCTATGATAAGGGAGATCGTCACATCACGCTTCGTCCAGAAGGAACAGCTCCTGTGGTTCGCTCTTATGTAGAAAATAAACTCTTTGCGCCAGAGGTACAAAAACCTGTCAAGTTATATTATATGGGCTCCATGTTTCGCTATGAGCGTCCGCAGGCAGGACGTTTGCGCGAATTTCACCAGATCGGGGTGGAGTGCTTTGGCTCAAGCAATCCTGCGACCGATGTCGAAACCATTGCTATGGCGGCGCAATTTTTCAAGGAAATCGGCATTCAAAAGATGACCCTGCATTTGAATACCTTGGGTAGTAGCGCGAGCCGTGCTGCTTATCGCAAGGCTTTGATTGACTACTTGACGCCACTCAAGGAGACCCTGTCAAAGGATAGCCAGCGTCGCTTGGAAGAAAATCCGCTCCGCGTTCTGGATAGTAAAGAAAAAGAGGACAAGGAGGCAGTGGAAAAGGCTCCGTCCATTTTGGACTATTTGGACGAGGAAAGTCAGGTACACTTTGACCAGGTTCGTGGAATGCTGGAGGCCTTGGGGATTGAGTATGTTATCGATACCAATATGGTGCGTGGTCTCGATTATTACAACCATACGATTTTTGAATTTATCACAGAGGTGGCTGGAAGTGAGTTGACCATCTGTGCGGGCGGTCGCTACGATGGCTTGGTGGAGTATTTTGGCGGACCGGCAACCCCCGGCTTTGGTTTTGGTATGGGACTTGAACGCCTACTTCTGGTTCTTGAAAAGCAAGGGGTTGCTCTTCCCTTAGAAGAACCTTTGGATGTCTATATCGCTGTCTTGGGGCAAGAGGTTAATGGTAAGGCCTTAGAGTTGGTGCAGGCTCTCCGCAGTCAAGGCTTCAAAGCAGAGCGTGATTATCTAGGGCGTAAGCTGAAATCCCAGTTTAAATCCGCTGACCAGCTAAAGGCGACAGCCCTGATTACACTAGGTGAAAGCGAGCTAGAACAAGGACAGGTGAGGGTGAAAAACAATTACACCCGCGAAGAGTGGACGGTATCCTTGGAAACGCTCCAAACGAATTTCAAAGATATATTTGAGCAGATTAAGAAATAATGATGAGAATCAGGAAAATTCAGATAGATTTTCCTGTTTTTCATTTGTGAAATAAAAAAAGTTTGAGAAAAAAATCACAATGTTGTGATGGAAGTCCTGATTTTTCAAGGGATTGGAGAAAAACCTCACAATCTTTCTAAAAAGATTTTGTGAAATGTTTAACAAACTCTTTACAAGGAGATAAAAAAAGTGTAGAATATATTTGTGAAAAAGTTAACAAATGCAAGTTAACAGAAAACAATTTTGGAGGAACCATAGATGGCTGAGAAAAAAGTATCACCAGAGGAAAAATTAGCAGAAGCTCGTGCACACGTTGATGGGCTTGTTCAAAAGGGATTGGTTGCCCTTGAAGAGTTTCGCCAGCTAAATCAAGAGCAGGTAGACTATATCGTAGCGAAAGCGTCGGTTGCAGCTCTTGACCAACACGGTGTCTTGGCTCAACATGCACAAGAAGAAACAGGACGTGGGGTCTTTGAGGATAAGGCGACGAAGAACTTGTTTGCCTGTGAGCACGTTGTGAACAATATGCGAGGTGTCAAAACAGTTGGTGTCATTGAAGATGACGAAGTAACAGGTTTGACCTTGATTGCAGAGCCGGTCGGTGTTGTCTGTGGTGTCACTCCAACGACCAATCCGACATCAACAGCAATCTTTAAGTCATTGATTGCTCTTAAAACGCGTAATCCGATTATCTTTGCTTTCCACCCGTCTGCTCAAGAGTCATCTGCGCATGCGGCTCGGGTTGTCTACGAAGCAGCAGTGGCAGCAGGAGCTCCTGAAAACTGTATCCAATGGATTACAAAACCATCAATGGAGGCAACTTCTGAATTGATGAAACATGATGGGATCGCGACAATCCTTGCAACAGGTGGTAATGCCATGGTGCGTGCGGCTTATTCATGTGGAAAACCAGCCCTCGGTGTAGGTGCGGGGAATGTACCGGCTTACGTTGAAAAATCAGCAAACATTCGTCAAGCGGCGCACGACATTGTGATGTCTAAGTCATTTGACAATGGTATGGTCTGTGCTTCGGAACAAGCGGTGATTATCGACAAAGAAATCTATGATGACTTTGTAAAAGAATTCAAGTCTTACCATGTTTACTTTGTGAATAAGAAAGAAAAAGCCCTTCTTGAAGAATTCTGCTTTGGAGCAAAAGCCAATAGTAAAAACTGTGGCGAAGCAAAATTAAATGCAGATATTGTTGGAAAACCAGCTGTATGGATTGCGGAGCAAGCAGGCTTTAAAGTACCAGAAGGAACCAATATTCTTGCTGCAGAAGTGGCAGAGGTAGGTCCAAATGAGCCATTGACACGTGAAAAACTATCACCAGTTATCGCTGTCTTGAAATCAGAATCTCGTGAAGACGGTATGGAAAAAGCGAGCCAAATGGTTGAATTTAACGGTCTTGGTCACTCTGCGGCTATCCATACAGAAGATGAGGACTTGGCAAAAGAATTTGGAACACGTGTCAAAGCTATTCGGGTTATCTGGAACTCTCCATCTACTTTCGGTGGTATCGGTGATGTTTACAATGCCTTTCTCCCATCATTGACCCTCGGCTGTGGTTCTTATGGCCGTAACTCAATCAGTGATAACGTAAGTGCGTTGAACTTATTGAATATTAAAAAAGTGGGAAGACGGAGAAACAATATGCAGTGGTTTAAAGTTCCATCAAAAATTTACTTTGAACGCGACTCAATCCAATACCTCCAAAAGATGGCAGGCGTTGAGCGTGTAATGATTGTGGCGGATGAATTGATCGTCAAACTTGGTTTTGTTCAACGGGTTATCGAACAATTGCAATTGCGCGCTAACAAAGTCATGTACACAGTGTTCTCAGATATTGAGCCAGATCCAGATATTACAACGGTTGAACGCGGTGCAGAAGCGATGAAATCATTTGCACCAGATACGATTATTGCGATCGGTGGTGGTTCTGTAATGGATGCTGCGAAAATTATGTGGCTCTTCTATGAACAACCAGAAGTGGACTTCCGCGATTTGGTACAAAAATTCATGGATATCCGTAAACGTGCCTTCCGCTTCCCAGAATTGGGGCAAAAAGCCAAGTATGTTGGTATTCCAACCACATCAGGTACAGGTTCAGAAGTGACACCATTTGCCGTTATCTCTGATAAGAAAAATAACCGCAAATACCCACTTGCTGACTACTCATTGACGCCAACCATTGCGATTGTGGACCCAGCCCTTGTCTTGACTGTTCCAGGCTTTGTAGCAGCAGATACTGGTATGGACGTCTTGACGCACGCAACTGAAGCCTATGTTTCTCAAATGGCCAATGACTATACAGACGGTATTGCGCTACAAGCGATTAAACTTGTCTTTGAAAATCTTGAAAATTCTGTTAAGAACGCAGATTTTGCTTCTCGTGAGAAAATGCACAATGCGTCTACAATGGCAGGTATGGCTTTCGCCAATGCTTTCCTAGGAATTTCGCACTCTATTGCTCACAAACTAGGTGGACGTTTCCACACTGTTCACGGTCGTACCAATGCCATCTTGCTTCCATACGTTATCCGTTACAATGGTACACGTCCGGCCAAGGCAGCGACATGGCCTAAATACAATTACTACCGTGCAGATGAGCGCTACCAAGAAATTGCTCGCATGCTAGGCTTGCCAGCTTCAACTCCAGAAGAAGCCGTAGAATCATACGCAAAAGCAGTATATGACCTCGGGGAACGCGTTGGAATCAAGATGAATTTGAGAGAGCAAGGCGTTGATGAAAAAGAATTGAAGAAATACTCACGCGAGTTGGCTCTTCTTGCCTATGAAGATCAATGTACACCTGCAAATCCACGCCTTCCAATGGTGGATCACATGCAAGAAATCATTGAAGATGCTTACTATGGCTACAAGGAACGCCCAGGTCGCATCAAATAATTGAAGCTCTTCCAATAAATAGATAGAAGGAGTAGGATTGAATCGTGATACCACATCTTGATGATCCTCACTCCTTTTTAAATAAGATACGAGAGCGTTAAGCAACTCCTAGACAAAATAGGCGGCCGAACCGAAGCGGTTCGCTTCGTCGTGAGACCCCCACAAAGGCAACTAGATTGTAGTGATAGCTACAATCAGATGCCTACTGTGATGTTTTCTGAATTTACTCAACTTTCTGACTAGGCTTTGTCAGTGAGTTGTAGCTCGAGTTCAATTAAACAAGATACAAGGGCGTTAAACGAGCAAAGTAAAAATAGGAGATTGACGACGTGTTCAATTCTAAGATACAAAGGGCGTAAAAAGCGAATGAAAAATAGGAAATACGCCGAAGAAGTCTCTGCTTCTAGGTGTATTTATCTTTTTTCCGAGCTTTTAGCCCGTGTTCAATTCCCCAAGATACGAGAGCGTTTGACACGAGTTTCACTCGTTTTATCTCCAACCTTCCACAGTCTATTCCTAGACTGTGGAAGCAACTAAAGTTGCAACAGTTGCGTCTCTTTTTTACACAGCTCTTAGTCCGTGTTCAATTCCCCAAGATACGAAAGCGTTTGATACGAGTTTCCCTCGTTTTATTTAGTCAATCCTCTCTTAATTTGAATAGTGTTTTAACCACTTCGTGTTTGCCCTCTTTTAGGTAGAGAGGAACAGCTACTCATTTTCTTCAAGAGATTTTTGATTTCTTTTGAACCTAGAAAAGCTTCTCTTATCTAGTGAAATACCTATTTATTATTAAGAGAGGTCTATCTTTAAGGAGGAGCATTTCTATTTCGATTATTGTAGTCGCCTAAAAGTAGTTTCAAAAAGGGCGTGCATTCACTAAAATGAGGCTTTTTTGAAAGTATTTTCTTTTTATGATTAAAACATTGAAATTATTTTACAAAGTGGTATACTAATTGTAAAGGCTTACATAAATTGTAGAAAGGTATAAAAATGGAAGTTTCTACATTACTAGAGGAAATAAGAACCTATCGTGGACGTGATGAGCTACCGGCTGATTTCGATGACTTTTGGAATCAGGCGATCGCAGAGCTAGAATTTCCGGTAGCCTATTATTTGGTTGAAAAGGATTTTGGTCTTCCGAGCGTGGATTGCTATGAAATCCAATTTGATGGAACGAATGGTGGGAAGATTTACGCTCGTATGGTCTTGCCTAAGGGAGCTGAAAAGGTTCCAATTATTTTCCATTTCCACGGCTACATGGGGCGCAGCTTGGACTGGTCAAGTATGCTGCCTTATATCACAGCAGGCTACGGCATGGTATCCATGGACGTGCGTGGTCAGTCAGGCTATTCGCTAGACGGTCCAAGAAATGTTCGGGGCAATACTGTCAAGGGTCAGATTATCCGTGGTATGGTTGACGGAGCAGACCAGCTCTTTTACAAGGATGTCTATCTTGATGTTTACACCCTTGTAGAGTTGGTGGCGTCTTTGGAAGGTGTAGATGAGACGCGTCTGTCTAGTTATGGTGCCTCACAAGGCGGGGCTCTAGCTCTTGTGGCAGCAGCGCTCAATCCTCGTATTACAAGTACGGTTGCCATTTATCCTTTCCTCTGTGATTTTAGACGGGTCTTAGAGTTTGGAAACACTAGCGAGGCTTATGATGAGCTTTTCCGCTACTTTAAGTTCCACGATCCCTTTCATGAAACAGAAGAAGATGTCTTTGGGACTTTGGCCTATATTGATGTGAAAAATCTTGCGCACCGTATCAAGGGTTCGGTCAAGATGATTACGGGGCTAGCTGATGATGTCTGCTACCCAATCACCCAATTCGCTATGTACAATCGCTTAGAGTGCGAAAAGGAATACCACTTGATGCCAGAATATGCCCACGAAGCTATGTTTGTCTATGCCGATAACAAGGTGTTCAACTGGCTCTGCGGTACGCATTTTGAAAGTAAGTCATTGCTTACAGAATTTAAGTAAGCTCTTTGGTGGAGAGTGAGGCAGCTAGCCTTATTTTTGCTACTTAAAAGAAAGCGCTTTAAAAACAAAAAGGAGGAAGATATGGCAACCATAACAAAAGATGAGTTGATAGAGCAGATGAAGGATGGCATTATTGTATCTTGCCAAGCTCTTCCGCAAGAACCGCTCTATACGGAAACTGGAGGAGTGATGCCTCTTCTTGCAAAAGCAGCAGAAGCAGGCGGAGCAGTTGGGATTCGTGCCAATAGCGTACGAGATATAGAGCAAATCCAGCAAGTGACGGATTTGCCGATTATTGGGATTATCAAGCGAGATTATCCACCACAAGAGCCTTTTATCACAGCAACCATGAAAGAAGTGGATGAACTGGCGGCTCTGAACATTGCAGTTATCGCTTTAGACTGTACCAAGCGGGAGCGGTATGATGGCTTAACTGTTGCAGAGTTTGTCGCGCAAATTAAGGCTAAGTATCCAAACCAGCTCTTAATGGCAGATATTAGTACGTATGAAGAAGGACTAGCTGCGGTGGAGGCAGGTGTGGACTTTGTCGGGACGACTTTATCAGGCTATACAGCTTATAGTCGTCAGGCAGATGGTCCTGATCTTGACTTGATTAAAAACTTGTGTGATGCAGGAATAGACGTTATCGCAGAAGGTAAGATTTACTACCCTGAAGAGGCGAAGATCATTCATGATTTTGGTGTTCGGGGAATTGTTGTAGGTGGCGCCATCACACGTCCAAAGGAAATCACCCAGCGTTTTGTTGCTGCTGTGAGCCAGTCAAAATAAGATAAGCATAGGATGGAGTTGCCAATGGAACTTGGGAACCCATTCACTATAAAGAACTATTCAAAAAGAGGAGAGGATGCCATAGAAAAAAGAAGATAGGTTGTTGTTATCACTATTCATATGAAGAATCAAATCAAAAGGAGAAAAAGAATGAAATTCAATAAATTAGTATGCTCATTGTTGGCAGGTGCCTCTGTTTTAGCCTTGGCTGCATGTGGCAATTCTGGTGGTAGCGCTGATAAGAAAGATGCGTCGGATAGCTCTGGTAAGACGGAAATTACATGGTGGGCATTCCCAGTGTTTACTCAGGAAAACTCAAGCGATGCAGTAGGTACCTATGAAAAATCGATTATTGAGGCCTTTGAAAAAGCAAATCCAGATGTAAAGGTGAAGTTGGAAACGATTGACTTTAAGTCTGGTCCAGAAAAAATCGTCACAGCTATCGAAGCAGGAACAGCGCCAGATGTCCTCTTTGACGCACCAGGGCGCATTATCCAATACGGTAAAAATGGGAAATTGGCTGATTTGAACGACCTTTTTACGGATGAATTTGCCAAAGATGTAGCCAATGAGAACATTATCAATGCGAGCAAGGCGGGCGATACAGCCTATATGTATCCAATCAGCTCTGCACCATTCTACATGGCGATGAACAAGAAGATGCTTGAAGATGCTGGTGTAGCAGATCTTGTCAAAGAGGGCTGGACAACTGCTGATTTTGAAAAAGTATTGAAAGCGTTGAAAGACAAGGGCTACACACCGGGTTCACTCTTTGCAAGTGGTCAAGGTGGAGACCAAGGAACTCGTGCCTTTATTGCTAACTTATATAGCGGTTCTGTAACGGATGTTGCTGTCAGCAAGTATACAACAGATGACGCGAAATTTGTCAAAGGTCTTGAAATGGCTTCAAGTTGGATTCAGGATGGACTTCTATCAAATGGTTCTCAATTTGACGGTGGAGCAGATATTCAAAACTTTGCCAACGGGCAAACATCTTATACCATTCTTTGGGCACCAGCACAAAATGGTATTCAAGGAAAACTTTTAGAAGCAAGTAAAGTTGAAGTGGTAGAAGTACCATTCCCATCTGATGAAGGAACTCCTGATTTGGAATACTTAGTAAATGGTTTTGGTGTCTTTGATAATAAAGATGAGAAGAAAATTGAAGCATCTAAGCGATTCATCCAATTTGTCGCAGATGATAAAGAATGGGGACCTAAAAATGTACAACGGACAGGTGCCTTTCCAGTTCGTACCTCATTTGGTAAATTGTATGATGACAAACGGATGGAAACCATCAGTTCTTGGACTCAATACTACTCACCATACTACAATACAATTGATGGCTTTGCTGAAATGAGAACACTCTGGTTCCCAATGTTGCAGGCTGTATCAAATGGAGATGAGAAAGCTGAAGCTGCTTTGAAGACATTTACTGAAAAAGCAAATGAAACCATTAAAAAAGCAACAAAATAATCAGCTCAATAAGACAGAAGTTTATCTAGTGGATACTAAGGGATGAAGCAAAAGGGAGTTCTTTGGCTCCCTCATCCCGACAAGGTATCATCTTCCCCCTTTTCTCATCCATTTAAAGGGGGCTTATTTTATCAAAGTGAGGCGGAAATACCATGAAGATGGTGGTTTAGTTTACTTTAGTACTAGACGACTATATCGGTTGTTATGCCTTCTCGTATCTTACATAAGGAGAGGTGTTTAATGTGAAAGTTAATAAGATAAGAATGAGAGAAACGATGGTTTCCTACGCATTTTTAGCACCGGTCTTAATTTTCTTTGCTATATTTGTATTAGCTCCGATGATCATGGGATTTGTCACCAGTTTCTTTGATTATTCGATGACAGCTTTTCAATTTGTCGGCTTAGAGAACTACAAACGGATGCTCCAGGATCCTATCTTTATCAAGTCCCTACTCAATACAGTGATTATTGTAATTGGTTCTGTACCAGTCGTGGTCTTTTTCTCTCTATTTGTGGCGTCCCAGACCTATAGTCAAAATGTGATTGCCCGTTCTTTCTATCGTTTTGTTTTCTTCTTACCGGTCGTTACAGGGAGTGTAGCGGTAACGGTTGTGTGGAAATGGATCTACGATCCTCTATCGGGGATTTTAAATTTTGTCTTGAAGTCCAGTCACCTGATTGAGCAAAACATTAGCTGGCTTGGTGACAAACATTGGGCGCTACTTGCGATTATCGTGATTCTTTTGACCACTTCTGTCGGTCAGCCAATCATCCTCTATATCGCTGCTATGGGAAATATTGACAATTCTCTTGTGGAAGCGGCGCGTGTAGATGGTGCGACTGAATTACAGGTTTTTTGGCAAATCAAATGGCCAAGTCTACTACCAACAACACTTTATATCGCTATTATCACAACGATTAACTCTTTCCAATGTTTTGCGCTGATTCAGCTCTTGACATCAGGAGGACCGAACTATTCAACCAGTACCCTTATGTACTACCTATACGAAAAAGCCTTCCAGCTCTCTGAATATGGCTATGCCAATACCATGGGTGTCTTTCTTGCAGTCATGATTGCCCTGATCAGCTTTGCCCAATTCAAGATTCTTGGAAATGATGTGAAATACTAGGAGGAAAATATGAAGCAGAAAAAATTAACTCCATTTACAGTGATTTCAACCATCATCTTGCTCTTATTGACGGTGCTCTTCATCTTTCCGTTTTATTGGATTTTGACAGGTGCCTTCAAATCTCAACCAGATACGATTGTCATCCCACCTCAGTGGTGGCCTCAAACGCCGACTGTGGAAAACTTTGAGCGCTTGATTGTGCAAAATCCAGCCCTCCAATGGATGTGGAATAGTGTTTTTATCTCACTTGTGACCATGCTGTTGGTCTGTATCACCTCATCCCTTGCCGGCTATGTGCTAGCAAAGAAACGCTTCTACGGTCAACGGATTCTCTTTGCAGTGTTTGTTGCGGCTATGGCATTGCCAAAACAGGTTGTCTTGGTACCTTTGGTACGAATTGTCAATTTCTTGGGAATCCATGACACACTGGCTGCGGTCATTTTGCCGCTCATCGGTTGGCCTTTCGGTGTCTTTCTCATGAAACAATTTAGTGAGAATATCCCGACAGAGCTTTTAGAATCTGCCAAGATTGATGGTTGTGGAGAGGTTAGGACATTCTGGAGCGTTGCCTTTCCAATTGTCAAACCAGGGTTTGCTGCCCTTGCTATCTTTACCTTTATCAATACATGGAATGACTACTTCATGCAGTTGGTGATGTTGACCTCCCGTCAAAATCTGACCATCTCGCTTGGGGTTGCGACCATGCAAGCTGAAATGGCAACGGATTATGGGCTTATCATGGCGGGAGCAGCCATGGCAGCTGTTCCAATCGTAGCTGTCTTCCTCATCTTCCAAAAATCATTTACCCAAGGGATCACCATGGGAGCTGTAAAAGGGTGAGATCATTTGAGGGACTACCTTAATTTTAAAGCTGACAAGCGTGGTTACGTCATGGTATAGGCGTTTAGTTTATTTTTAGTACTAGGCAACGAGTCGCAGGTAGTACTGGAGTACAGCAAGACGAGTTAACGAAGTAATAAAAAATATAAACTAAATGACTATAAAGTTGGGCTAATACACAGCTGTGTCTGCTACTCAATGGGAGATAGGGCAATGATTTTAAGAGTGATGAAGCATTAGAAGAGAGGGAGCTGGGATGATTGTTACGCAATTGCAGGATGTGGGACACTACCGTGGTCTTCATCCGTATCTGGATCAGGCGATTGACTTTCTGTTAACACAAGATATGTCAAGCCTTGGTTCTGGTCAATATCTCATTAACGAGGATAAGGTATTTTGTTTTGTGCAGGAGAATCAGCTTAATCAGGAGCTAGATGAGCGCTTTGAATACCACGAGCGCTACGCAGATATACACCTCTTACTCGCAGGTCAAGAATTGGTACGCTATGGTCAGATAGTCGAGGAAGTGGTTCAGGATTATGATGAGACAAATGATATTGGCTTTGTCCGCTGTCATCTTACAACCCCAATTCATTTGACCGAAGGAAGCCTTGCGATCTTTCTGCCAAATGAACCGCACCAGCCCAACCTCTATGATCAGGCGGGTGAGAGTGTGCGAAAATGTGTAGTAAAGGTGCTGATGTACTAAGAGGGAGGCGAGAAATGAGAGATAAGAGTATGCAGTTATTGTCCTCTATTTTTGATACGGATAATTGGCTGATGAGGTTCTGTGAAAAAATCTTGGATTTGGTCACGGTGAATCTCCTGTTCCTGCTTTCTTGTCTACCACTTGTGACGATTGGGATTGCCAAAATCAGTCTCTATCGAACCATGCAAGAAGTACGGCATAGCCGTAGAGTGGGTGTTATCCGCCTTTATATCGCTACTTTTAAGGCAGAGTGGAAGCACGGCCTTGCTCTAGGTGGTATCGAGCTATTCGTGACTGCTATATGTGTGCTAAACCTTTTGCTGTTGCGTGGGCAGACTGCCCTGCCCTTTCAGGGGCTGAAAATGGTTGCTTTCGGGGTCCTTTTCCTACTCCTGATGATCATGCTCTATGCCTACCCTTTAGTAGCTAGGTATGAACAAGGTCTACCAAAGCTGCTACAAACTGCTCTTGTTGTGGCAGGTCTACACTTCCCTTGGACCTTTGGCATGCTTGCTTTCTTAGCCTTACTTGCCTTTCTATTGATGGGTTCTAGTTGGACCCTTGTCTTTGGAAGTATGTTCTTTTTATTGGCAGGATTTTCCAGCCTAGTCTATATTCAATTAGCGATTCTTGAGTCAATTTTTAGAAAGTATGATCGCTCGACAATATAAAAGGGAGTGGGGAGAACACCATCCATTGAAAAAGAGTTCCCTTATCCCCACTCATTACATTTAAGCTGGAGGGTGAAACAGTCTATTCCCAGACCGCTTTACTCCATCCTGCACAGTTGCTTCAGTTATATTGGGAGCTTCAAGTCAACAAAGATGAATGACACTTACTCCGTAAGTTTCATTTCCTACCTTCAACGCTATCATAGGCGTTGACACAATCAATACTGCGTCAAGCTATTTTTACTTATATTCTTTGAAAATCAAAAGGATACCTTGTCAAGAGTTTTGGTGAGTGAAAGGCTCCAGTGGAGGTTTTCAGCCTGTTCCCTTAAAACAAGAAAGAACAGAGTTCTATCTTTGGCTTATAGGAAATTGGCTATCCTCATCTTACCTCCAACCTTCAACTATCTCCCAGATAGTTGAAGCTCGTCTCTTTTTGATTTTCGTTGAGTATGAACTATTTTTACAAGTCTGGACTTTCTGCCCAGCTTCTATATAGTGGAGAAAAAAATGAAAAATTTAGAAAAATATCATGGAATTATCCCAGCATTTTATGCCTGTTATGATGAAAATGGTGACATCAGCCGTGAGGGCGTTCGGAGCCTGACCCAATACTTCATTGAAAAAGGAGTGCAGGGGCTGTATGTCAACGGTTCTTCAGGAGAGTGTATCTATCAGAGCGTGGAAGATCGCAAAGTGGTCTTGGAAGAAGTCATGGCGGTGGCTAAGGGTAAATTAACGATTATTGCGCATATTGCTTGCAATAATACTAAGGACGGGATCGAATTGGCTCGCCATGCGGAAAGCCTCGGGGTAGATGCGATTGCAGCTATTCCACCGATTTATTTCCGCTTGCCGGAGTATGCAGTGGCTCAGTACTGGAATGATATGAGTGCGGCAGCTCCAAATACGGATTTTGTGATCTACAATATTCCACAGCTGGCAGGCGTAGCCTTAACCACTAGCCTGTACAAAGAAATGCTCAAAAATGAGCGTGTGATCGGGGTGAAAAATTCCTCTATGCCAGTGCAGGATATTCAAACCTTTGCCAGTCTTGGGGGTGAGAACCATGTAGTTTTCAATGGTCCAGATGAACAATTCCTAGGCGGTCGTCTAATGGGGGCAGTCGGTGGTATCGGTGGTACCTATGGTGCGATGCCAGAGTTGTTCCTCAAGCTCGATCAGTTGATTGCGGATAAAGATCTAGCGACAGCCAAGGAACTGCAATTTGCTATCAATGCGATTATCGGACACTTGACTGCTGCGCGTGGTAATATGTATGCAGTTATTAAGGAAGTTTTGCGCATCAATGAGGGCTTGAGTTTGGGTGGTGTGCGTGCACCATTGACTCCGGTCTGTGACGAAGATCAAGAAGTGGTTGAAGCTGCAGCACGCTTGATCCGTGAAACCAAGGCACGCTTTTTGGGGTGAGATAGTAGCTGTATTATAGCCGTTTAGTTTATTTTTAGTACTAGCTCAAACAGTCTGGGGAGAGACTGTTTGAGGTGGGAAATGAAGAAAACGAAGTTTTCGTTAAAAGTCGCAGGTAGTACTGGGGTACAGCAAGACGAGTTAACGAAGTAATAAAAATATAAACTAAATGACTATAAAAAGAAAAGTATCTGACAGCCAAAAGGAAAGGACTCTATCAGTACAGGGATTGTCCTTGGCTAGCAATCCTGTGTCTCAATAAGAGAAAGAAGTGGAAGAGGTAGCTCATGAAAAGGTATGTTGCCATTGATATTGGTGGTACTAATATCAAATATGGTTTGATTGATGAGACAGACCAATTGTTGGAAAGTCATGAAATGCCGACAGAGGCTCACAAGGGTGGCCCGGCAATTTTGCAAAAGGTTGCAGGGATTGTCTCGGACTATCTGGAAGAGAGCAGTCTTGCAGGCATTTGCCTATCTTCAGCAGGTATGGTGGATCCTGATAAGGGCGAAATTTTCTATGCAGGTCCGCAAATCCCAAACTATGCGGGTACCCAGTTCAAGAAAGACTTGGAAGCGCGATTTGGGATTCCCTGTGAAATCGAAAATGATGTCAACTGTGCAGGACTAGCAGAAGTTATCTCGGGCAGTGGTAAGGGGGCGCAGGTAGCTGTCTGCTTGACCGTGGGGACGGGTATTGGGGGCTGTCTCTTGGTTGACGCTCAAGTTTTCCATGGCTTTAGCAATTCAGCTTGTGAGGTCGGCTACCTCCACTTACCAGAGGGCGCTTTCCAAGATTTGGCTTCAACGACTGCCTTGGTTCGCTATGTCGCTGAAGCGCATGGTGATGATGTAGCTGACTGGAATGGCCGACGCATTTTCCAAGAAATGGAAAGGGGCAATCTTCTCTGCCAACAAGGGCTAGACCGTATGGTACATCACTTGGCTAAGGGCATTGCAAATATCTGCTATGTAGTCAATCCAGAAGTAGTTATTCTGGGCGGCGGTATTATGGGACAAGAAGCGATTTTGAAACCCAAAATCGAAGCGGCTTTGAAAGACAATCTCGTACCAAGTATCGCCGACAAGACGAAGATCGCCTTTGCCCAGCACCAAAATACAGCAGGCATGCTTGGAGCCTATTATCATTTTAAAACAAGATACGAGGGCGTTAAAAAAGCGACTGAAAAATAGGAGACTGACGTAGTGTTCGATGAGCACAAGGAGGTCTATCTTTTTTCCGAGCTTTTAGCCCGAGTTCAGTTAGACAAGATACAAAGCCCGTTAAAAACTCACAGCGAAATAGGAAATCGAAGCAGGGTGTCTTGCACCCAATGAGATTTCTCTTTTTCACACAGAGTTTAGGGCGTGTTCAGTTAAGATGTGAAGCCGTTAAAAACCGACTGAAAATTAGGAAACATGACGAGTGAAAAGCTCCAGTGGAGGTTTTCAGCCTATTTCCTAAAAGTAGCACATCTGTAATAGCCGCAGCTGACACGAGTTTCACTCGTTTTATTTCCAATTTTTAACAGTCCTCGGTCTATTAAAAGATTGTTAAAGCACATAATGAAAGTAAGCGGTCGAACAGAAGTTTTTAGCAATTTCGTTGTGAACCGACGAGGGTTGAGCGAATTTTAATTCATCAAGATAAGGTATAACGTATCGTTTAGTGCTATAATCAGTTCTATTTACGATATTAAGATGACGATAGAAAGTCAAAAAGGAGTAAAAGGAAGAATGAACCAGAAAAAGAATCAGTTTTTTAGTAAAATATGTCAATATTCTCTTAGGAAAACAAGTTTGGGTGTGGGTTCGGTTTTAATTGGTATTTTTATAGGAACCAGTATGGCACCTGTTCAGGTAGCAGCTGCGGAAGAAACAGGAGTTCCTGAAATCGGGGCAGATAGTTTAGTGAATAAAACGAACTCTAAGGCTGAAGAGCCTGTGAATAGCTCAGTAGTAGAATCAAATCCTCCAGTGGCAGAGAATGTAGTTGATGCTAATGATGAAAAGGAATCATTGAATTCAGAGAATGTTCAGCCAAGTGCGGTAGAAAATGAAAGCGCTATCCTGGAGAAAGAAGCAAAGGATCAGCTGACTTCACAGCCTGTTAGCCCTGCAGAGGATTCTGCTAATCGTCCAGTGGATGTAAACTTGAAAGCAGCTGAGGAAGCAACTCCTCCTCATTCAGAGGGACAAGCTCTTCCGACAGGAGAGGGGGTAGTACCTACACCTAGGACGGCTGAAACATTAGAGGCTTCGCTCCATGTAGACCCTTTGGCAGAAAATGAAGTTATCAAGCATGAGAACTTATCTGTCAATGAGAGCAATGGAAAACGAATTGATATTACCAGTGATTTAGAGATTTTGCGTACTCTTGATGCTGCAACCCTTTATATGGAATATAAGCAATTAAAGGAAAATCCGGGTTTTTACAATCTATTTTCAGTATCTAGTTCGACCCACCGTAATGAATATATCAGTCTATTTGTCTTTGAGAATGGTGTTCCCGGACTAGACGGTCACAACCAAGATACTTCTGATTTATTTTATAGTCGAAATTATGTAAAGGGTCCTCTTAAATTAAAACCGCAAGAGTGGAATGCCGTTGCGGTGACGATTGATCCAGCTGCAAATAGGGTGCGGATGTATGTCAATGGGGTCTTAAATCGAACTGAAGTCTTGTCCAATGTTCGTTTTGTAAAGGATTTACAGACGGCAGATAGGGTACAATTTGGAGCTACATTGCGAGGAACTAGTGAGAATCACTGGGGAAGTGTTTTTGACATCCGTAATTTTACAGTCTACAATCGTGTCTTAAGCCCAGAAGAAGTTGCAGAGCGTTCCGAACTCTTTAGTCGTTCCCCTCTCCCAGAAGATCCGGCTGTTGAAGGATTATCAGAACCACTTAAGGTGATGACTTCTGGATCAAATGGTGGAAAAAATTTAGAAAATGTCGGCTACTATCGGATTCCATCTTTACTGGTAACAGATAAAGGGACCATTATTGCAGGGGCAGATGAGCGCCATGATACATATAGTGATTGGGGCAATATTGATATGATTGTCAAGCGGAGTACTGACGGTGGAAAAACTTGGTCAAGAACCATAAAGGTGCTTGATTTACAGACCAATCCAAATGCTGCTGATAAAGCAACGGGGACTATTATGTCTATCGATATGGCATTAGTACAAGATCCAGTTACTAAAAGGATTTTTACTATCTATGATATGTTTCCAGAAATGCAGGGAGCTTTTGGTCTACCGAATGCACCAGAAGCTCGATATACAGAGATTGATGGAAAACATTACCCTAATCTATTTAAGGAAGGGGAAGAGAATCCCTATACATTGCGCAATGGAAAGGTCTATGATCCAACTGGTCAGGTAACAGATTATAGGGTAGTGACGGAGAGTAAGACGGCTCCTTATAGCGAGATTGGCGATCTTTATAAAGGAGAAGAAAAGCTTGGTAACATTTACTTCCAGACGAATAGTACGAGTCCATTCCGCGTTGCCAAGATGAGCTATATTTGGATGTCTTATAGTGATGATGATGGTCAAACCTGGTCTTCTCCTCGCGATATTACTGCGACGATTTCTGAGCCTTGGATGAAGTTTAATGGAGTAGGTCCTGGTTCTGGGATTGTTCTGCATACAGGAGAGCATGCGGGGCGTATTGTAGTTCCGACCTATACGACTAATTTCGCTTCCCATTTTAGTGGTTCTCAGTCTTCACGGGTAATTTATTCAGATGATCATGGAGAAACATGGCAATTGGGCAAAGCAGTGAACGATGATCGAACCTTAGCAGATGGGACGGTACTTCATTCATCTACTATGAACCACTCCAATCAACAAAATACAGAGGCAAGTCTTGTCCAACTCAACAATGGCGATCTGCTGATTTTCATGCGCAATTTAAGCGGTAAAGTGCAGATGGCCCGTAGTAAGGACGGTGGAGCGACTTGGCTAAACGATCTAACGAAATTTGAAGATGTGAATGACGTCTACGTTCAGCTATCTGCTACGCGTACTATGCAAGAGGGTCAAGAATACGTTATTCTGGTCAATGCGGATGGTTCGGGACGGAACAATGGAAAGATTCGCTTGGCAAGGGTAGAGGCTGATGGCTCCCTAAGCTGGATAAGGAACAAGGATTTACAGGGTGGTAAATTTGCCTATAATTCTGTTAAGCAGATTTCGTATAAGGAATTTGGTGTTCTCTATGAGCATTCAGATGGGAATGAGAATGACTACAATATCGTATTTAGAAAATTTACCTGGGACTATCTTTTTAGTGACTCGAAAGTAAAGATTACCGAGATTGAAAAAGTAAGCGATGACGTTGTGCGAGTTCGCTTTAGCCATCCGATTCTTGCTGTTCAGCAACCAAGTCTGACCTTGTCGAATGGTCATAAACTTACTTTCCTAAGTCAGGAAGATCGCGATAGCCTCTATTATCAAGTTGCTGCAACAGAAGATTGGGGCAGTGAATTGACAGGAGTTGTCGAGGGGGAGATTGTCCATCTTAATAATCTTCCAGTTGAAATAGCTGGTCGCTTAGAGCCTCGAAGATTAGATGAAGCTCGACCACCAGTGGATGAAATTCGCTTTGAGGAAAAATATGGTTCACGAATTGGCGAAGCCTTTGATACAAATACTGAAGGGAATTCATGGGTATTTGTAGGGGGTAAGAATGTCCAAAGTCGTTTTGATCAAACAGCAGGTATCCGGAACTTTGTGGGACAATTTGAAGAGTATATCCGCTGGACAAAGAGCGGCAATGAGAATGGTCGTGAACGCTTTGTGATCAATACGGCGAAGGCAGGTAAGGGGATAGCGGATATCGATCGGGATTTTGACAACTTGGTTGATGCTTATGCCCCACGGGTCGTTGACTATATGCTGGGCGAAGAAGACTATCAAAAAGGGGCAGACTATCTAGCTACCTTTAAAGAAAGACTTCATTCCTTTATCGAAAAAGGGCTTGCTCTAAGGGCGGATGACGGCTTTGTGGTCTTGCAGTCACCGCATGCTTTCAAGGATTCCTCTAAAAATAGTCAGATAGCTCTGTACACGCAGGCGATGAGGGAAGTGTTGGCAGACTACTATAACGATCCACGTAGAAATCGTCTCGTTTTTGCTGACCATTACTACCATACTGACACACCTGCATTTAAAGAAAACTTTTTACAGGAAGATCGTTTGACGCTGAAAGGGGAGGGAGAACTAGCAAGACAGCTAAGCTATTTTACGATTAAGCGTACGGATGCTTTCCCTACTGCAGAAGCTGAAGCTCATTTACAGCCTCTTGACCAAGCCAAGTCTTACTTGGAATTGGCTCCAGCTGCGATCTATCGGAATAATCGCTTGGAAGTGACGGTTCCCGAGGTGGACGGCGTGGCTAATTGGAACTACACCTTACTAATCGGTGAGAGACAGGTCACTGATAAGGGGCTGGGAAATCAGTTTGCGATTACAGGTTTGGAAGATGGACAAACCTATGAATTGATTGTGAAAAGTGCAGATGGTAGCAAGCAATTGGCGATCGTTGGCGGACAATCTATTGACCAAGAAGTGGCTCAAAAAGTTTCATGGGCAAATGAGCAAAATCAGGAAATTCAGGACAAATTAGCAAGTGCTAAGCCGCTGACCTGGTTGTTTATGGGAGATTCTATTACACACGGGGCTCTATGGACAAAGGGCTATGACAGTATGCCTCAATTATTTGAAAAATATCTCCTACAAGATTTGCATCGTGAGAATGATATTGTGATCAACACAGCCGTATCTGGGGCGACTAGTGCAGACACTGTTCGCCGAATAGAAAGGCGTTTGGAACAGTATCAACCAGATGTTGTCATTGTGATGTTGGGAACAAATGATAGTCTCGTTGTTACTCCAGAAGAGTATAAGGAGCATTTACAGGCGATTGTTGCGAAAGCCAAGCTCAAGAATGCTAGTGTAATCTTTAGGACACCTACACCAACTAAAGTGACCGAACGCTCTGCTGCCCTCCCAGCATTGATTGAGAAGATGAGGGAAGTAGCAGCTGAAAACCAGCTACTCTTGATAGACCAGTATACTCCATTCAATCATTTATTGACCAGAACCCCTTATCTATGGGAACCGAAGTATACTTACATGGCAGATAGACCAGCCTTGCATCTAGGAGCAAATGGACATGCTTATCTGAATAGTTTGCTGATTGGAGCAATAGGGGGAAATCCTTATGCTAGTAGCCTTGGGAACTTGGCTTATAAGATTGATGAGGTGGAGCATTATCACGCTCACAAGCCAGACTTTATCCTGCGGGATCATCAGGTTGAGATTGACCTAGATAAGATCATAGAGGCAGTAGGTCGTCCTCTGGCAGATATTCTTGTTTCTATCCATAAAGATGGAAGTAACAAGGTGGTTGAAATCGAAGGGGTGAGTGGCACGATTGCTTCAGGTCGTTTAGATGAGGGGAGCAATTACTATCTTGTTGTAAGGGCAAGAGAGTCTGAAAGCCCTGTGACCAATCTATTGCGCTTGAACTATTTCAGTATAGGAAAATCAGCAGAAAAAACACCTAGCTTGGAGCGCTTGATCAATGATGAATTAACCCGTCATACCTTGCTGGATAAAGGGGTAGAATATACAGCTCCGACAGTGGAACGTTACAAGAATGCCCTAGCAGCCCTCCGTTTTGCCAAGGTAGATCAGTTGCCACAAGAAGAAGTGGAAGCCTTGGTTAATGAAGTTTACCAAGCGCGTGATGCGTTAGTGGAAAAGAGAGATAAACTGGGCGTAAGTGACTTTTCAGATATGGTAGCTGTCGCTCAACCCGATGCGGAGATTGCGAAGGCTTTTGATCATAGTCTAGACAGTTTGTGGCACTCTCCTTGGAATGGGAATTTTCAGAATCAGAAGCTCGAATTTCGCCTACGAACACCTGTGGAGTTGGAGCGCTTTGAATATGTTCCGCGGGAAAGTGGATCTAATGGACGCTTTAGGTCTGGAGTATTGAGGGTGACGGATACAGCTGGTCAGGTTCATGAGTTTCCATTTAGTGATTGGGCAGATACGAGTAGTACGAAGGTGCTTAACTTCTCAGAAGGGTTGGTAGCAACTGCTTTAGAATTGATTATGAATGAATCCCATGGCTCACCAGCTAATCAATTTGGGTCAGCGGCGGAATTCCGTTTTGTGCCAAAGGTTTACCCAGATCCTGCCTTAAATGACGAACCGTACCAGACAGCTCTAGCAACTGCTAAGAGGAGAAAGAGTGATGAAGCTAAGCGGGGAATTGCTGCGGTCGAAGCACTGTATCAAGAACTGGCTAGTCATCATCTATTGACAGATAAGGTTTTAGAGAACCTTGTTGAACGGTTGAATGCGATTCAATCCGACCCATTTATGGATTGGTTTGCGGGAGAACATGGTGATCTGGATGGAGACGGTCATGTTGATGAGGTTGATGTCCGTGCCTGGTTGCGCGATGGAGAAAAGCCCCTAGGTCCTTATGCCAAGGAAGTGGTGCAAAAACATGCTCTTCCATTTGAGACCATTCGGCGCCTGAATGCGGAATTACCAATTGGAGTGGAACGGTTGGTACAGGCAGGTAGAAACGGGGAGCGACTGGTCAAGATGAGAACCCTCATCTTAGCTGGCCGTGAGTTGAGAGAAACGGTTTCAGATGTGGTAGCTCTCCCAGCGCTTGTAGAAATTATTGAAGTAGGCGCTAAGCAAGCAGATCCGACACCATCTTACCGCGAAGAAAAACAAATTGTCGAAATTCCTTTTGAAATTCTACGTAAAATCAATCCAGACTTACTCCAGGGAGTAGAGAAGCTGGTCCAAGTAGGAGAGATAGGGGAGAAAGTAGTGACGTTCAGAATAAGCCTTGTGGATGGGGTAGAGAAAAGAGAAATTATTTCTGAAGTGGAAACTAAGATGGTCAGACATCAGATTGTCGAAGTTGGGAGTAAGCCAGCACCAGCGGTAGATTCCACCTCAATCAAACAAGTCTCTTCAGAGAATGCGCAATTACCACAAACCGCTGGCAAAGCTGGCGTAGGTAGCAGTATCATGGGTCTACTTGCTGCGCTAGCTTCCTGTGGTCTTGCCGCCTCTTCTAAAAAGAAGATACGAAAGCGTTAAGAGCACAAAGTGCCCCTTAGGTAGTAACAGCCACTTCTCTGACTGTCTGTAAAGCAGGGATAGCCAGCGCTAGCTACGGAAAATTAGGAAATCTGCCACAGAGACTAGAGAGTTTGCGGAGTAAACTTCTATTTTCCGAGCTTTTAGTTCTCATATCTTGACCTTGACAAAGCTTTCTTTTGATTATAAGATTGGTTGAGAGAGAGCTTGTGATAAGCGGAAAGTGAGGAACTGCGGAGCAGTTTTCAACGGACTTGTCGGGCATGCCAGACTTGGAGATGATCGTCTCCAAGTTTGCCCTTTTTACGGTGGTGCCAAGAAGAATTGAAACTCCGTAGAGAATGACTACCGTCCACGACACTTGAAGATAAGGACTAATGCCCTTTTATAGGGGGTATAAACATTAACTTTCAGTCCTTATAGGGGAATTGTAACCTGATATATTAGTATAACGATTAGAAAGAGGGAAAGAGATATGGTCTCGTTAGAAAAAAATGTGATTCCGATGATTGAAGCGGTTTACAGTGAGTTTACGCACAGTGAACGGAAGATTGCAGACTATTTTCTCACAGACGCTATGGTGGATGATGAATTGTCTGCCAAAACGGTTTCAAAAAGGCTCTATGTCTCTCTGGCTTCACTGACGCGCTTCTCCCAAAAATGTGGTTTTTCAGGTTACCGGCAGTTTGTCTATGCCTTTCAGGAAGTCGGTGCAAGTACGGATTCTCCTCATATCAACCGCAACTTGACCAGACATGTTTTATCCGATTACGGTGAGCTCTTGAATAAGACCTATTCGCTGATTGACGAAGAACAATTTGTGCGGGTAGGACACCTCTTAAACAATGCCAAGCGGGTCTACATCTACGGTCAGGGAAGTTCAGGTCTTGTTGCACGCGAGATTGAATTTCGCTTTATGCGACTAGGAATGGCTTGTAAGGCGGTCACCGATGATCATATGATCCGGATGAACAGTGTAACCCTCAATGAGGAATGCCTCGTCATCGGCATTTCTGTCTCGGGAGAGACCCTAAGTATTATCAATGCGATGCGAGATGCCCATAAAACAGGTGCTAGCACGGTTCTGCTGACCTCAAAAAATCGCCATCATTTGCGGGACATCTGTGATGAGTTGGTACTCGTTGCCATCAAGAAAAATCTCGCCCAAGGGACGAGCATTTCTCCGCAGTTCCCCGTGCTTGTCGTCATGGATATTTTCTATGCCTATTATACAGATTTAGACCGAGATGCCCGCCGTCAACTATTCACCAACACGCTTTCAGCTTTACAAGTCACGAACGATATGGTCGAAAATGAGAGATAGAAACTTTCTATCTTTCATTTTTTGATGCAACAATAAACAAGTTCCGAGGAGAAAAATACCCAAGCGAACCTACTTGATATATGGATGGGGGACATCATTGAGAAAAGTTATAGCCGTTTAGTTTATTTTTAGTACTAGGCAACAAGTCGTAGGTAGTACTGGGGTACAGCAAGACGAGTTAACGAAGTAATAAAAATATAAACTAAATGACTATATCAACTAGACACTACCTGCGACTCGTCGCCTTGCTCCTCGTTTCAAGAGGAGCAGGGCTATTTTTTGTTTTCTGGGGACCTCTAAAAACTTCCTAAATTTCCCCAAAATGAGATAATTGGGGAATAAAAAGTAATGAGGAGATCTGTCATGCATTTATTCACAGACGATGAAAAAATCTTGTCAAAACTATCAGAGAAAGGCAATCCCTTAGAACGTTTGGATGCCGTTATGGATTGGAATATCTTTCTTCCTTTGTTGTCAGAGTTATTCAGTCGTAAAGATAAAGTCATCAGTCGTGGCGGTCGTCCTCACCTAGACTATC
>NZ_MSJL01000034.1 GCF_001921825.1 Streptococcus acidominimus | reverse complement strand
ATGAAAATAGCTTTATTCCAGCTAAGAACTCAAAACATCACAGATTGACGGAAGAGGAAAAGCAACTAAATCGTGAGATGGCAGCGATTCGTATCCAAATTGAGCATTTCAATGCGAAGTTTAAGACGTTTCAAATCATGAAACAAGACTATCGTGGTCGGAGAAAACGTTTTGAAATACGTGCTGAGTTAATTTGTAGGATTATTAATTTTGAAACCAAGTAGTTACCGAACAAGTCTATTAGAAAAACTCTGAACTAGCGCCATGACACTTTCTTATCCAGCTTCAGATAATTTGATTATTTATCCGTATTATCAAAGCTCATTCTTCTTTCTCTTCTCCGTTTGAATAAATTACCCTAACATCAGAATCAGTTGAACCATCGTAATAATTTAATGTATCAAGTACTTTTCGCTTTGCTGTTGCAGATTTATTGATGTTATCAGAAAGTGTGTGCCTATACGATATGTAACAATAGTATTATCCCGAAACTTTAACATAACCTTACAACTCCAATCACCAGGTGGCACTGAATAATCGGGATTACTAATCTCGATCTCTTCCAGATCCCGATAACTATTTTTCAGCGCCTTAACCAGACTAACTTCATATTGTCGATTCCGTTCTGCTTCCATCTGTTTTTGTCTTACTCCATATAAACCAAATGCTATCATAATACCTCCTAAAATAAGGAGTAAGATCAGTAATTTCTTTCTCATACCCTATCCTCCACGACTTATCTACCTATCGTTGAACTGATTTGATATTATTATACACTATTTTCTTTGGAAATGCTATAAATTTTTGATAAAATACTATATTATGATAAAATTATTTACCAGTCCACCTAGACCAGCTTGGAAGACAAAAATCCTAAAGATAGCTATTTCTTCCTAAGAACCAGAAAAGAGACCCGCATGTCTCTTTTCAAATCGTTTCTTGTCATGCTTTCTATTTTTTTATAGATATTACAACTTTAGTTGCTTCCACAGTCTAAGAATAGACTGTGGAAGGTGGGAGATAAAACGAGCAGTGCTCGTGTCAAACAGTCTAGGAATAGACTGGGGGAGGTGGGAGATAAAACGAGCAGTGCTCGTGTCAAACAGTCTAGGAACAGACTATTGAAGGTAGGAAATAAAGAGACTGGGATAAATGTTAAACCTCATATAGAAAAAGCGAACAAGTTGTATTTTCTGTGGTTCAGAATATATTCTTGTTCGCTTTTTAATTCATTATGCTCATTTATAGAATCTGTTGATTCAGAAAAAATCTTTTTGTCCCGGACTCGTCAAACGCCCTCATATCTTCATTAAGGGTGGCTGGCAATGATTTCTAATGCTTGACCTTTCAGGGTCCAGTCTTTAACGTCATGTGGCAAGATAAAATGATCCCCTTTCCCAATCGGATAGCTTACATTGTCAACTACCAGCTCACCAGCTCCTGCTAAGACGCTAACCAGATAGTAGTCCGCCGTCTGCTTCATTCTCACTTCTCCTGCCACTTCCCACTTGTAGACGCTGAAAAAGTCGTTCGCAACGAGCAAGGTTGAGCAGATATCCTCTACATGCAGCGCAACAGGTCGGCTATTAGCAGGCTCACCAATCTTTGTCACATCAATCGATTTTTCCAAATGTAATTCCCGAAGATTACCGGCATCATCCCTGCGGTCAAAATCATAGACACGGTAGGTCGTATCACTCGACTGCTGGGTTTCTAAAATCATGATCCCTTTTCCGATAGCATGAATGGTCCCGCTTGGCACATAGAAGAAGTCTCCCGCCTTAACAGGAACCTTCTGCAATAAGCCGTCCCAGTCTTTCTGCTCAATCTTCTCTCGGAGTTCGTCTGTTGATTGCACCTTATGACCATAGATGATTTCAGCCCCCTCATCAGCTGCCAGAACATACCAGCACTCGGTCTTGCCGAGTTCACCCTCATGTGCAAGGCCGTAAGCATCATCTGGATGAACCTGCACGCTCAACCAGTCATTAGCGTCTAGAATCTTGGTCAAAAGTGGGAAGACAGCTTCTGTTCGATTGGCAAAAAGTTCACGGTGGTCGCGGTACAAGTCATCCAATTTAGAACCTGCGTAAGTACCATTTTTAATGGTCGAAACACCATTTGGATGCGCCGAAATCGCCCAGTATTCTCCAACATGATCGCTTGGACTTTCATAGCCAAACTCATCCCGAAGTTTAGTACCGCCCCAAATCTTTTCCTGCATAACCGATTGTAAAAATAATGGTTCCGCCATAATTGTTCCTCGTTTCTATTATCTCCTTTTATCATAGCAGAAACGAGAAAGAAAAGCCAACTCCCTTGGAATATTTGTCAAAAAAAGGAGAAGAAAAACTTGATCCCCTGCACAAATTCCTCTTGCTACTAGCTCCAATGTCCGAAGTAGCCCCACAAGGTCAGGGAAGAATACCGAAAAGAGCCAGACACTGTCTAGCTCTTTCGTCTTATTTCTCCGATACTTGTTTGGCCAAAGCAAAGTTTCCTAGGGTCGCTGATCCATTTTCAGCTACTCCTGGCGTCACGATGTAGTCTGCCACATCTGGTGTTGGGACATAGCCGTTCATCAAGGCTGTAAATTTATCCCGAACGCGTTTGAGCATGTGTTCTTGCCCCATCACACCCCCGCCAAAGACAATGACTTGCGGGCGATACATCAGGGTCGCCTGTACTGCAGCTTGAGCAATATAGTAGGCCTGTACATCCCACACATCAGCATGTTGCTCAATCAATTCACCACGTGTTCCTGTCCGAGCTTCCAGAGATGGACCTGCTGCCAAGCCCTCTAGACACCCTTTATGGAAAGGACAAACACCTGTAAATTCCTTGGATTGGTCTTGCGGATGAAGTGCAACGTAGGTGTGACCTGCTTCTGTATGTCCAACACCTCCGATAAAATTGCCATTTTGAATAGCTCCAGCTCCGATTCCTGTTCCAATCGTATAGTAAACGAGATTTTTTACCCCTTTACGAACAAGCGCTTCTCCAAAAGCAGAAGAATTCACATCTGTCGTAAAGTAAAATGGAATCTTAAATTCTTTGGCAATCAAGCCCAGCAGGTCTACATTTGCCCAATGAGGTTTTGGCGTTGTCGTGATATAGCCATAGGTCGCTGAATTTTGATCAATATCAATTGGACCGAACGAACCGATCGCAATCCCTGCCAAGCGATCCTCGTAACGCTTGAAAAAGGCTACTGTCCGCTCAATGGTTTCGTAGGGTGTGGTTGTTGGAAACTGTGTTTTTTCAACCACTTGGAACTGCTCATCTCCTACTGCACAGACAAATTTTGTCCCCCCAGCTTCCAAACTGCCATATAATTTTGTCATCTTTATTCTCCCTTTTTGAAATCCTGTTATTTCATTTTATTATACCATAGTTTGGGACGTAAGAAAAAGGCGAAACGCCTTTCTCAATAGATTATTTCGCAACCTTGATAAAGGCTTCGCCATGGGTAATTGTCGTATCCGCCAGTGTCTCAACTGTGGCAAAATCTGCTGTATTGGTCACAATTATCATAGTGGTATCATCAAGACCGGCAGCTGCAATTTTACTTGCATCAAATTTCGCAATTGGTGTACCTGCTGTCACTGTGTCGCCTGCTGCAACCAATTTTTCAAAGCCGTCACCATCCATTGACACCGTATCAATACCGATATGGATGAGAATTTCAGCGCCACTTGCCGTCTTTAAGCCGTAAGCATGGCCTGTTTCAAAAGCAATGGTCACTTCTGCATCTGCTGGTGCGTAGACAATCCCTTCAGATGGTTTTACCGCAAGACCTTTCCCCATAGCGCCTGATGAAAAGACCGGGTCATTGACATGTTCAAGAGCCACAACCTCGCCTGAAAGCGGTGAGACAAGGGTCTCTTCATTGATAAGACTTGTTTCTGCCTCTTTTACTACTTCTGCTGTCACCACTGTTTCAGACTTTTTTTCAGTAGCTACTTCTTCATCTTCAAATCCAAACATGTAAGTAAGACTGAAACCTACAACGAATGATACAGCAACCATAAGAAGGTAAGAGAAAAGTTGACCATTACCAACATACAAGGTGGTTCCTGGAATAATAGTGACCCCCATACCTGTTCCAGCAAGACCTAGAAGTGAAGCAAAAGCACCACCGATTGCACCGGCAATCAACGAAAGAAAGAATGGTTTACGGAAGCGTAGGTTTACACCGAAAATCGCTGGTTCAGTGATCCCTAGAAAAGCAGAAAGAGCCGCTGGGAAAGCAAGAGCTTTCAATTTAGGATTCTTTGTTTTCACACCGACTGCGACTGTTGCAGCCCCTTGCGCTGTCATGGCTGCAGTGATGATTGCGTTAAATGGATTAGCTCCAGTCGCTACCAATTGAGCCTCCAAGAAGTTGAAGATATGGTGTACTCCAGATACCACGATTACTTGATGAACACCTCCGATTACTAAACCACCCAAACCAAATGGCAAGTTCAAAATCGCTTGTGTTGCTACCAAAATATAGTTTTCAACAACATGGAATACTGGACCAATCACAAACAAACCAAGGATAGACATGACAAATAGTGTCACAAATGGTGTTAGCAAGAGATCCAGCACTTCTGGAACAACCTTACGAACGGCTTTTTCAAACTTAGCACCAATGATACCAATGATAAAGGCTGGTAACACTGATCCCTGCAATCCAACAACTGGAATAAAGCCAAAGAACATAGTTGGGGTCACATCACCACCAGAAGCAACAACCCAAGCGTTAGGCAATTGACCAGCAATGAGCATCATCCCAAGGACAATACCGATTGTTTGATTTCCGCCAAATACACGGAAAGTCGACCAGACAACAAGAGCGGGAAGCACAATAAACGCTGTATCAGTCAAAATTTCAGAATAAACAGCCAAGTCTCCTGGAAGTTCAATCCCCCATGCTTTCAGAAGTCCACGTAAGCCCATGAATAAGCCAGTCGCCACAATTGCTGGAATGATTGGAACAAAGACATCCCCAAAAGTACGGATTGCACGTTGGAAAGCATTTCCTTGTTTAGCAGCTTCAGCTTTCATCTCATCCTTTGAAGAGGTCGGCAAACCAAGCGCTACTACTTCATCATAGATTTTATTGACTGTACCAGTACCAAAGATGATTTGGTATTGACCAGAGTTAAAGAAAGCACCTTGTACCTTTTCAATATCCTCTACAACATCCTTATTGATTTTTCCCTCATCAACGACCATGACACGGAGACGCGTTGCGCAATGGGCAACACTTCTGACATTTTCACGACCACCGAGAGCGTCAATGACTTTTTTTGCAATCTCTGTATTATTCATCTTGCAAAAATCTCCTTTATATTCCTATTTTCATTTTTGAAAGCATTTTCAAACTTTCTATGCTTTTTATTATATCATTTTTTAGAAATATGTCAAACGCTTGACATAAACTTATATTGTTTTATACAGTTCTATGGAAAAACCTTGCTTTTTGACAAGCAAACGTTTAGTATATTACTATAACTATACTACTATATACGACAAGAGTATAAAGGAGAATCTATGGCATTCACAACAGAAGAACGCTACCGTGCCTATGCAGACTGGTCAGCAGACTATATTGAAAAGATTAAAAAAAATACTGAAAACTCTCCTTGGAGAACCAACTTCCATATCGAGCCTCTCCACGGGCTCTTAAATGACCCTAACGGCTTTTCCTTTTTTAATGGAAAATGGATCCTCTTCTATCAATACTTCCCATTCGGTGCCGCTCATGGCTTAAAATCATGGGTTCACACCGAGTCAACCGATCTGGTTCACTTTGAACCGACAGGAACGGTGCTCTATCCCGATACGCCGCTCGATAGCCACGGTGCCTATTCGGGATCTGCCATGCAGTTTAATGATCAGCTCTTTCTTTTTTATACGGGAAATGTTCGCGATGAACACTGGATTCGCCACCCCTACCAAATCGGTGCCCTTATGGACTCAGAGGGGAAAATCCAAAAAATAGATAAGATCTTAATTGCTCAACCTGCCGATACGACCGACCACTTTCGCGACCCTCAAATTTTCAACTTTAAGGGTGACTATTATGCCATTGTCGGAGGACAAAATCTGGAGAAAAAGGGGATTATCAAACTCTACAAAGCCCTTAACAAGGACTAC
This sequence comes from Streptococcus acidominimus, assembly GCF_001921825.1. Lineage (GTDB taxonomy): Bacteria > Bacillota > Bacilli > Lactobacillales > Streptococcaceae > Streptococcus > Streptococcus acidominimus. The sequence continues at coordinate 19,425 of NZ_MSJL01000034.1, read as the reverse complement.
CTCAATTGGGAATATATTGCCGATTTACATTTTGATAATGATTTGACTGCCTACATGATGGAGTGCCCAAACCTAGTCTTTATTGATGAAAAACCTGTCCTACTCTATTGTCCGCAAGGGCTGGATAAGGCTGTTTGTGACTATGATAATATTTATCCAAACATGTATAAAATCGGGCAATCCTTTAATGCTGAAACAGCTAGCCTGCTCAAGCCAGGTCCTCTTGAACAGTTGGACTATGGATTTGAATGCTACGCTACTCAGGCCTTCAACGCTCCTGACGGGCGTGCTCTTGCTGTCAGCTGGCTTGCCCTACCAGATGTCGAATATCCGACAGATCGCTATGACTACCAAGGTTGCCTCTCCCTCGTCAAGGAATTGACCATTAAAGATGGCAAGCTCTACCAATACCCTGTCGAAGCCATCACAAGCCTCCGGACAGACGCACAAGTCTTTACAGAAAAGACGGAAACCAACAATGTCTACGAACTAGAATTAACCGTTGAAGCAGATAGCTGTGTAGACTTGCTGCTCTTTGCAGACGCTAAGAAGCAGGGGCTCAAGCTCACTATTGACCCTGCAAACGGACGCCTTGTCCTAGACCGTAAAGATTGTGGAGAAGCCTTTGCCCTCGACTTTGGTACGGAACGCCAGTGTCCGATTGACAACCAACTGACAACTGCCAATATCTTCATTGACAAATCTGTCTTTGAAATTTTCATCAATAAAGGAGAAAAAGTATTTTCTGGACGCGTCTTTCCTCGCCAAGACCAAACTGGTATCAACATTCTTGGAGGGCAGGCAAGTGGAACTTACTACTCATTAGATTATGGTCGCAAAACTCACTGATGTCGCAAAACTCGCAGGAGTTAGTCCTACAACGGTCTCCCGTGTCATTAACAAAAAGGGCTACCTATCTGACAAAACCATAAAAAAAGTTACTGATGCCATGCAGGAGCTGGGCTACCAGCCCAACAATCTGGCTCGAAGTTTACAGGGCAAATCAGCCAAGCTAGTCGGTCTGATTTTTCCTAATATTAGCAATGTCTTTTATGCAGAATTGATTGAACATCTGGAAAAAGAATTATTCAGCCATGGTTACAAGACGATTATCTGCAACAGCCAACATGATTCTGCAAAAGAGCGGGAGTATCTGGAAATGCTGACGGCTAATCAGGTGGACGGGATTATCTCTGGCAGCCACAATCTGGGTATCAAGGACTACGACCGCGTATCCGCCCCGATTATCGCCTTTGACCGAAATCTATCTCCATCAACACCGATTGTCTCTTCCGACAACTACGGTGGCGGTGTGCTGGCTGCCCAGACCTTGGAAAAAGCAGGCTGTAAACAGCCGATTATGATTACAGGAAATGATGATTCCAATTCCCCTACTGGGCTACGCCAAAAAGGGTTTTCCAGTATTTTTCCACAGGCAGACGTCCACCATATTTCCAGTGATTTTTCCCCTGTCCGCAAGGAAATGGAAATCAGGACCATTTTACAGACTAGCCAGACAGATGGTATTTTCGTCTCTGGAGATTTAACCGCTATACTGGTTTGGAATATCGCTCAATCCTTGGGCTTAGCCATTCCGCAAGACTTGAAACTAATCGGCTACGACGGGACTTATTTTATTGAGACCCACTATCCACAACTGACCACGATTAAACAGCCCCTTGCAGATATTGCTAGGCTTATGGTCGACCTCCTCCTTCAAAAGATTGAGGGGGCGCCCCTTGAGCAGCACTATTCCCTCCCAATCAGCCTCTTAGCAGGTCGCAGTATCTAATAGATAAAAGCCCTGCTCTTCCATATAGGGAAGTGCAGGGCTTTTTTGTTTGTCTGGCTATCATGATTTTGGGTGATGGTGTCGGTTGTTTTACATTTCGTACTAGCTCCAACAGTCTGAGGATAGACTGTTGGAGGTGGGAAATAAAGAAAACGATGTTTTCGTTAAAAGTCGCAGATAGTACTGGGGTACAGCAAGACGAGTTAACGCAGTAATAAAAATATAAACTAAATGACTATAAAAGATAAATTAGAAGGTTATATCTCCAAGAAAATACGGCGACTGTTACTATAAATAAAAAGAGCGAGGACAACCGGACTAGGAAATTCCGATTGTTGGCTCACTCTCTTCTTTTTTGATAAATTGACTCAAGACACCGTTGATGAATTTTGCAGAAGCTGGATCTGAAAATTCCTTGGCTAACTCAATGGCTTCATTGACAGCTACGCGATCGGGTGTTTCTTCAAAATACAGGATTTCAAAGAGACCCAAGCGCATGATATTTTTATCAATCAAGGTCAAACGATCCAAGGTCCATCCCGCTTTCAAACGCGTCACCAACTGGGCATCAATCTCTTCTTGCACACCTGCAACCCCTGTGACCAGATTAAGAAGAAAGAGGGGAAGCTCCACTTCTCGTTCTTCTTCAACATCATAGAGATAGGCAAACTGGGCTGCCTGGACAGGCTCTTGACCAAATTCCAAGGAGACAATGGCTTGGAGAGCACATTGGCGCAAGTAGTGCCGTGATTTGTGTTGCTTATTCTTCATCTAAGAAGTCCTCACCAAACAAGTCTTTTAAGTCTGGCTTTGGTGTCTTGTCTGGCACGATACCGTCTACGTGAATATTAACTGTTTTTACAGTAACATCTGCGTAGTTAGCAACAGCTGTTTTCACTGCACGTTGAATATTCATTGATACAGTCGGAACGTTGACACCATATTCTAAATACACATAGATATCCGCCGTCACATCTCCTACTTCATCTGTCTGCAGGTAGACACCACGATTTAAGGCAGTTTTTGATAACCCGTCTCTTACTTTTTTGTTGTGTAGCGAATAAACACCTTCCACCTTAGCAGAAGCAATCCCCGTAATCACCTCCAAAACACGAGGTGCAATAACGATTTCGCCTAAATGTTCTTTTGCCATGAGAAATCCTTTCTAAGAGGAATGCGACTAAGCACGTGATACGTATGTTCCCTCTGCTGTGTTGATAACCAGTTTTTGACCAGCTTCGATAAAGTCTGGAACGTTGACCACAAGACCTGTTTCCAAGGTTGCAGGCTTTCCTGAACCAGTCACTGTCGCACCCTTGATAGATGGTTGTGTTTCAGCAACCACTAATTCAACGGTTGTCGGAACCGTTACACCAATCACTTCTGTTCCATAGAATTGAATTTTAACTTCTGAATTTTCAAGAATATAGAGCAACTCTTCTTTGACGCTTGCTACTGGAATTTCATATTGGTCAAATGACTCTGTATCCATGAAGTAAGCTGTCTCATCCATTTGATAGAGATAGGTTGCTACGCGTGTTTCGATAATGGCTTGTTCAAATTTTTCATCAGGACGGTAGGTTGTATCGAAGGTTGAACCAGTACGAACATCGCGCAACTTCATCCGCATGATCGTATTTCCTTTACCTGGTTTATGGTGGCTTGCTTCCAATACGCGGAGAAGTTTTCCATCTGGAGCAATAAATGTCATACCTGCTCTTAATTTACTTGCATCAATCATGTCTATGATTACCTCTTCATTATTTTATTATTCGTTCTATTTTATCACAAATTGTCTGATTTCTCAAATCACAATCAATTCTTTCGGTGCCGAGGTCAGGATTTTACAACCCGTCTCTGTAATCAAGAGATCATCTTCAATCCGTACTCCGTACTTCCCTTCCAGATAAATCCCCGGCTCATCCGTCAAGACCATACCTGCTTGAATGGTATCGGTCGCGGTTCGGCTGAAGTAAGGAATTTCATGAACATCCAACCCCATACCATGTCCGATGCCGTGGGTAAAATAAGGTCCATAGCCTGCTGCTTCAATCACGCGGCGGGCGACACCATCAAATTCACGGTATTCCATACCTGCCTTAGCTGCTGCGATTAGGGCTTGATTAGCCGCCAAAACAGTCTGATAAATCTCTGCTTCCTCATCACTGACAGAGCCGATATAGATGGTGCGTGTCATATCGCTCACATAGTGGTTGTAAATACAGCCAAAGTCTAGCGTCAGTGCATCTCCTACTTCGATAACCTTGTTAGACGCACGTCCGTGTGGCATGGCAGAGCGATAACCAGACGCTGCAATTGTATCAAACGATACCGCCTCAGACCCCATTTCCCTCATGCGGAAATCGAGGAAATTTGCCACTTCCAACTCTGTCTTCCCTGGTCTAATAAAATCTAGGGCATCCAAAAAGGCTTGGTCTGAAATCTGGCAGGCACGCTGAATGGTGGCAATCTCGGTCTCATCCTTGATCATGCGCAAGCCCATGACCACATCTGTCGTAGGCGTTAAATGGATTCCCTCAAATCGGCTTTGCATGGCTTGATAGTAGGCCACAGACACTTCATCTTCAAAAGCCAGTTCTCTCAAGTTGCTGTCTTTCAGCACCTGCGCCACAACCGAGAGGGCATCTCGATTGGATACTACTTCAAAGCCTGTTACAACCGATTGGGCATAGGTGATATAGCGGTCATCTGTAATCAATAGCTGACGCTCTGCTGTTATCAAGACCGTCCCAGCCGTCCCCCAAAAACCTGTCAGATAGTAAATATTTTTTAAGTTGGTGATTAGGAGAGCGGGAAGCCCCTTGACTGCCATGCCCTGCCGTAATGTCGTTAATCGTTGTTCCATATCGTTTCCCCTTTTGTTCATAAGCTAGTATCATTGTAACACAAAACAAGATACGAGGACGTGAAAAAAGCGACTGAAAATAGGAGACTGACGTAGTGTTCGATGAACACAAGGAAGTCTATCTTTTTTCCAAGCTTTTAGTCCGAGTTCAGTTAATCAAGATACGAGAGCGTTTGACACGAGCTTCGCTCGTTCTATCTCCAACCTTCAACAGTCTATTCCTAGACTCTTTGACACGAGTTTCACTCGTTTTATCTCCAACCTTCAACAGTCTATTCCTAGACTGTTGAAGCAACTCCTAGACAAAATAGACAAACGAAACAGATTGCCTTGCAATCAATGAGTTTGGTCTTTTTGGCAGTGAGTTGTAGCTCGAGTTCAATTACACAAGATACGAGGACGTGAAAAAAGCGACTGAAAATTAGGAAACATGACGCAGAAGTTAGAGAGAGTTTGCTTTGCAAACTTCTAGCACCACCTCTAAAGGTATAGTACACCTTTAGAGGTGGTAATGTTTATCTATTTTCCGAGCTTTTAGCCCGAGTTCAGTTAATCAAGATACGAGAGCGGGCAACAAGAAAAGGCCCAGACAAAACAGTGCCTCAACCTTTTTTCAACTATCTAAAACCGATTGTCTATATTAGTTCAATCGTACTATCCTTTCTCGCCTTGTTCTCCATAAAGGCTAACACAAAGATCGCAAGTAGCAAGAAGATAATGCCAAGTAAGATTTCCTCAAGGAAGAGCCGACCATAGTCTGACAGAGCCTTCCCCTCCATTAACCCTTGCGCTATCTGGATTGAGCGTGTCAAAGGAAGAATCTTAGAAAATCCCTGAAAAAATGGCGGTAATTTACGAATAGATACATTAGCTCCTGTAAAAATCAATAGTATTCGACCAAACAAATTAAGCACCAGATTGACCTCTGTCGTCACCAAAATAAAGCATGCAAAAAGGTAGCCAAAACTCATAGCGACAAAGGTTGCAAGCAAAAGCACCAAGGAAAACGAGTAAATCAAGCTCCTATCCCAAACAATGCCTAACATCACACTCACAAGGCTGGTTCCTAAACTGACTGAAATCAAACTCGTACACATGGCACTGATGGTGCTGGATAACAAAATGGCACTTAACTTCGTCTTTGATGCGATCAGCAAACTAAGGGTGCCGTGGTGTTTTTCAGCTATCAGTTGGCTCCCGACACCATATAAAGCTGTAAAGGAGGCAATCAATAGAGCGTTCCCAATCATCCATTTTCGGATATAGGCTGGTCCGTAAATCGCATAAGCTACCAGGGAAAAGAAAAGAGTTTGCGAAATCGGTGGGATCAAATCAAATAGCAGATAGGTCCTCCAGTCAGCAACTATCGAGGCCCGCTTATATGCCATTAGTATTCTTCTAAAAAAACGACCAAGTGCTTCCATTCCTTAGTACACCTCCAAACTTGCATCTATCCTGCTTTTCGTCTCAATCTTCCTAAATGCAAGATCTGCAAGGAAAAAATCGAGAACGGTCAATCCTACTAATCCCAGCAAAGCGATGAGTATTTCTCTGAAACTCCCGCCATATACTGCTATCTCAAATCCTTTCATGATCCAAGTCGGAGACAGGAGGTGGGCAACATACTGAAGGGGTTGCCACAAAATCGTTAAAGGAAAGACCATGCCTGTCAACAGGAGAAAGGGAAATTCAATCATATTCATCAATAGCTGTGCGCTTCGAGACAGGGTAAAGGCTGAACACATCAGCATTCCAATACTGACAAAGGTCAGAACAGCTAAAAGGAGAAAGACAAGCAACAGCAAGATATGCTGCACAGCCAGAAAACGACCAAAGAAGACCCAAACAAAGAGAAGGGTTAAGCCAAAGGATACCAAGCCCCAAAGACTATTTCCAAGGAGTTTCCCAAACATAATCTTCTTAAAACCAGACGGAGAAATAAATAAAACAGGCAGGGTTCCTAGATATTTCTCTCTGCTGATATCAGCAGCAGACGAAAAGCAGATAATGGTCCAGAATGAGGTAAGAGAGGTTCCCAAAACCGCATACAGAGTGAAGGTCTGATCCGTCTGCTCACTGTACATCAATCCTAGTAAAACAGCATTGCCCAAGGGATTGAGAAACAAACAATAACGAAACATGCTCCTTGATAAAGCCTGCCTCATGTGCACCAGGGCACTTGATACAATCACTCTCATCTCATCATCTCCCCACTAATTTCAAATAAATATCTTCCAATGTCACATCTAGTTCACTTTGCCTTGCAACCTTTTCTTCCAAGATTCTTGCTTTTTCCTCATCTGTCATCAGGGAAGCAATTTCCTCCAGCGTCCCACAAGTCAACATTTCTCCATGATCGATAATAGCAATCCGATCACACAATTCTTCAGCCTCAGCCATATAGTGAGTTGTTAGGAGAATCGTCTTTCCCTGCTGGGTCAATTTTTTGACAAGCTCCCGTAATTCTAATGCTCCAACAGGATCCAAGCCGATACTCGGTTCATCTAAGAAAATAATCTCTGGATCATTTAACAAGGCTCTTGCGACTTGTAGGCGTTGTTTCATACCTTTTGAAAAAGTTTCCACTCGTCGATTTGCTACATCTCCCAGCCCTACCAACTCCAGTAAGTCTGGAACCAATTTCAACTGTCTTTGGCGTGGAATTTGATACAGATCCGCAAAATAGTATAAATTATCCGCTGCTGTCAGCCTGAAGTAGAGACTGCGCTCACCACCAAAAATAAAATTTATCTTCTCTCGAATCCTCTGTTCCTCTTTAGAAACATCATACCCCGAGATTGTAACCTTTCCTGAAGTCGGCAATAGCATGGTGGACAGAATTTTGATCGTCGTCGATTTACCGGCACCGTTTGGTCCTAATAAGCCAAAAACCTCCCCTTTATACACCTCAAAAGAGACATCTTTGATAGCTTGAACCCTGCTTTTTTCCTTTTGAAACAGTCCTTGCTTGACTACATACTCTCGATACAGATGCTCTACTTTAACAACTGGCTCCATACTATCCTCCATCTATTCTGCAACTATATTTTATATCAACGTAATTCGATTATAGTCGAACAATCTATTTTTGTCAACATAAAAAGCGAAGACTACAAGTCCTCGCATCTCATTCTTCAATAGCAAAATCTGTTTTCAGTATGTCAATCAATTGTTTGATTTGATGTTTTGAAATACCATAATATTTAGCATTCTTTACAGGTTCTTCCGTAATCAATGCAGCCTCTTTTAACAGTGACATGTGGTGGGATATGGTGGAGGGGGCTAGCTTCATTTGCCGAATAATATCCTGCCCTTTTACTGGTTGCGACTGGGCCAAAAAACGCAAAATCTGATAGCGTGTTTCGTCTGATAGGATCTTAAAAGCCGCAATTGTCTGTTCTTGCGAGACAGATTTTTTGCCTAATTTATAGAATAAAATTTGCCGATTATTCGCTGTTCGATCTTCATGGAACAACCGCAGGCATTGAGTCGGTAATAGCAAGGACGGTATAAAGTAATACTGCTCATACGGTCCTCGATTGCGGAAGCTTTTTCCCATTAACTGCTGCGAAACAAGGAGGGGAAGATCGGTTTCAAGCGCTGTTATAATCTGCTCTTTAAAGGTCTGCCCTCCCTCCTCATAAGACGTCATAAAGTCACTGCTGAAAGCTGATCTCATCTCTTTGGCTAGAGCAATATACTCCTTGATATAGCGTCTATTCTGACGCAGGAAAGAAGATAGACCGAGGAAGCTGGTCTCTTTTGTAGAAACCCTATCATATAGATGATCCAAGGCTTGGTCATCTACTAACGCTGCGGCAATGTCCGCCTGACTGATTTGCCACTCATAAGCCCAAACTGGTACCATACGGAAAAGGCGCTCATCTTCTGGTAAAGATAAAATAACCTTCTCTAGCTTTTCTAGCGAAAAAGATTCGGAAATACTATCAAGCAAAAACTCCAATATTCCAAAAGCTGTCACTTTCCCAACTGCCTGAAAGGATTCAAATAAGAAACGGTAGTTCTTTTTCCATTGTGCTACTTGCTGACGATCGTATCCTCCTAATTGCCTCAAAGCCTCTTCATCCAATAATACATGAGTGGCAGCAAGCAGAGCTTCTAGCTCTAACGAACAGACATAGATTGTTTCTTTCTTCATCATTTCATACTGCATCTCTATCACCACATTTCTCCACACATACTCCTTAAACGGAAAATGCCTCCTGCTCCTCTAATGCACATTCTCTTTTATAGGAAAACCATTCTCCTTATTGTCATCTATGTGCATTCAACAATTGAATCGTGCGGGCACTTACCCAAGATAAGTTGCAACCAAGCGAATTGTTGACGAGGATGGGCACTGTCCCCACTATTATACCATACTTCACCCGCTCTTTTCCGAACCTAGAAAAAAGGAGTGGAACAATGGATTTCGCTGAAATCACCTGTGTCCTACTCCCCTGCGCTTATTTAGGTATAGCCGTTTAGTTTATTTTTAGCACTAGCTCAAACAGTCTGGGGAGAGACTGTTTGAGGTGGGAAATAAAGAAAACGAAGTTTTCGTCAAAACAGTCTGGGGAGAGACTGTTTGAGGTGGGAAATAAAGAAAACGAAGTTTTCGTTAAAAGTCGCAGGTAGTTGTCTAGTTGATAACTAGACAAGTGATAGATAAGAAAAGTGTAACTTTTCTCAATAGTACCGCAAGACGAGTTAACGAAGTAATAAAAATATAAACTAAATGACTATAACTTCCCTTTCAAATACTGACCGGTATAGCTAGCTTCGTTTGCTGCGACTTCTTCTGGTGTTCCTGTTGCGATAATCATACCGCCACCAACACCTCCCTCTGGTCCCAAATCAATGATATGGTCTGCTGTCTTAATCACATCTAAATTGTGTTCGATAACGAGCACCGTATTACCGTCATCAACAAAGCGGGCTAAGACTTTCAACAACTGGGCGATGTCTTCGGTATGCAGACCTGTCGTTGGCTCATCTAAAATATACAAGGATTTGCCCGTTGAACGCTTGTGGAGTTCACTCGCCAGCTTCATCCGTTGAGCCTCTCCTCCTGAGAGGGTGGTCGCGGGTTGTCCTAGAGTGACATAGCCTAGACCGACATCTTGGATGGTTCGCAGTTTCCGCTCAATTTTTGGAATGTGCTTGAAGAATTCGACCGCATCATTCACCGTCATATCGAGGACTTCTGCAATATTTTTCTCCTTGTAGTGGACTTCAAGAGTCTCGGAATTGTACCGTCGACCATGACAGACCTCACAAGGAACAAAAACGTCTGGCAAGAAGTGCATCTCGATCTTGATAATCCCGTCTCCTGAGCAGGCCTCACAGCGTCCACCCTTGACATTAAAGGAGAAGCGGCCTTTCTTGTAACCACGAATCTTAGCCTCATTGGTCTGGGCAAACAGATCCCGAATATCATCAAAGACACCGGTATAGGTTGCGGGATTGGAACGCGGGGTACGCCCAATCGGGCTCTGGTCAATGTCAATCAAACGATCCAGATGTTCAATCCCTGAAATCTTCTTAAATTTCCCCGGTTTTTCTGAATTGCGATTAAGTTTTTGGGCAATGGCTTTTTTCAAGATGGCATTAACCAAGGTTGACTTACCAGATCCTGATACCCCTGTGACAGCGACAAATTTTCCGAGAGGAACCCGAACAGTAACGTTCTGCAGATTGTTCTCACGCGCCCCGACCACTTCGATAAAGCGACCATTGCCAATTCTACGCTCTAGAGGCACAGGGATTTCCCGTTTCCCAGACAGGTATTGACCGGTGATGGATTTCTTATTTCTCGCAACCTGGGCGGGAGTTCCAGAGGCTACAACTTCCCCTCCAAAGACCCCTGCTCCCGGCCCAATATCAATCAGATAATCCGCCTCCCGCATAGTGTCTTCATCATGTTCCACCACAATCAGAGTATTGCCCAAGTCCCGCATCTTCTTGAGACTAGCAATCAGCCGGTCATTGTCCCGCTGATGAAGACCGATGGAGGGTTCATCTAGGATATACAAGACCCCACTTAGGTTTGACCCGATTTGGGTTGCCAATCGAATCCGCTGGCTTTCACCGCCCGACAGGGTGCCTGCCGACCGCGACAAGGTCAAATAGTTCAGACCGACATTGTTCAAAAAGGTCAGACGATCCTTGATTTCTTTGACAATGGGGGTTGCAATCGTCGCTTCGTTGGTTGAGAGTTGCAGGTGAGATACGAGTTCTAAGTGATCCGCTACTGATAAATCAGACACTTCCCCAATGTGCAAGCCCTTTTCACCACCCACGCGAACAGACAGGGCTTGGTCATTCAAGCGATAACCATGACAGGTCGCACAGGTCAATTCGTTCATATAAGCCCGCATGACTTGACGGGTATAGTCGCTATTGGTCTCGCGATAACGGCGACTGATATTACTCATCAAGCCCTCAAAGGGAATATCAATGTCACGCACACCACCAAATTCATTCTCATAATGGAAGTGAAATTCTTTCCCAGCTGAACCGTGGAAAATCAAGGCTTTTGCCTCATCAGACAAGTCTTCAAATGGCGTATCCATATCGACACCGAACTGGGTCATGGCCTGTTCCAACATCTGTGGATAGTAGTTAGAAGAAATCGGATTCCAAGGTGCCAAGGCGCCCTCACGCAGGGTTTTCTGGGAATCTGGTACAACCAATTCTTCATCAACCTCTAATTTCATACCGAGACCGTCACAGTCGCTACAAGACCCGAAAGGCGCATTGAAAGAAAAGAGCCGTGGCTCCAACTCTGGAACGGTAAAACCACAAACCGGGCAGGCATAATATTCTGAAAAGAGCATCTCCTGCTCGTCCATGGTGTCAATGATGACATAGCCCTCCGCAATCCGTAGGGCTGCTTCAATCGAGTCAAACAAGCGAGAACGAATCCCGTCTTTTATCACGATACGGTCAACCACTACTTCGATCGTATGTTGCTTGCTCTTTGATAATTCAGGGACTTCCGTCACATCATAGATAGCCCCATCCACACGAACACGGACATAGCCATCCTTTTGAATCTTCTCAAAAACTGCCTTGTGCTGACCTTTTTTCTTGCGTACAATCGGCGCTAGAATTTGCAAGCGCTGACGTTCTGGTAATTCCAACACCTCATCAACAATCTGCTCGACAGATGAAGCCGAGATTGCCCCGTGACCATTGATACAGTACGGCGTTCCCACTCGGGCATACAAAAGACGGAGGTAATCATTGATTTCTGTCACCGTCCCGACTGTCGAACGCGGATTTTTCGAGGTTGTCTTTTGGTCGATCGAAATGGCAGGGCTCAATCCCTCAATTGAGTCCACATCCGGCTTGTCCATATTGCCTAAAAACTGACGGGCATAGGCTGACAAACTCTCAACATACCGCCGTTGTCCTTCCGCGTACAAGGTGTCAAAGGCTAGACTCGATTTCCCCGAACCAGACAAGCCAGTCACCACGACCAGCTTCTCACGCGGAATCGTCACATCGATATTTTTTAAATTATGGGCACGCGCCCCATGAATCACAATCTTATCGTTCATTTCTTATTCCTTCTACAAGCCTTCAATGAGGCTGGGTCTTTATGACATCTTCATTTGAACAATCTGACGTCTACCCAGCAACAGGGAGCTATTTCTTACTCACCAATGGTGTCGTACCTCCTCAAGGCTCATCCAATCACATTTTGACTATCTTACTTAATCGTTACTGTAGCCTGATAGCACCCTACCATTGCACTGATGAACATGATCGCACCTCCCATCTCTAGCAAGCATTATCAACATCTACATTGTATCATTTTTTCTGCGCTTCTAAAAGCATGAGAAATCACAAACGATTGCTAGCTACCTCTTTCTTGCATTTCATGATGGCGATACTAGTCAGATGATTCTTGTAGTTCCTCTACATCATCAAGTTGGAGCTAATTTCTAGCCTCTCACACCCCGTGCGTGCTAATCTAGCACATGACGGTTCAACCAACTGTTAGCTCCTGTCGTTTAAGATTATCATCTTAAGAAAGAAACCAGTCCACGTTCAGCGAGGAGTGATTTTAATAGGGATCGTTTTCAGTCTGTTCGGGGAAGAACGATGTCGCTATCCCTTTTCATGATGTATACTGTCAGACTTAAAACGTTCTCTCCCTAGACCATTTTCATCTGCTACCTCACGATAGTCAGGCTTGGGAATGACACGAGGTTCACCGGTAACAGGTACTCCAACAGACTTGCACCCCAGATGTACAACAGGCTCGTCATACAGAAAAGCAGCGAGCCTAATAGCCACTGCTTCCATGCTTATCAAAAACGAATTCCACTCCAATAAAAGTTGCCTACTTTATTGGAGATACCATTGACCTCTCCATGCTCCTGTATGAAGCTCGCCTACTTCCAGATAACCTTGCTTATTTTCTGTATGGATGACTTGAGTTGGTTTCCACCTGTTAACGAGCCTAAAGTAGTCACCGACAGGTTCTTTTTTCCATTGAGCACTCCAATAGGTAACCGGTACCTTCCCATGTTCAACGTAGCCTTTTTGATTTTCATTGTGTAAATATTCGCCCGTTTTCACGTTCTGAATGAGAACATAGTCTCCTCTAGGAACTACTCGCCACTGGGCGGCATCACTTTTATCCCTTGTCAGTTGAACCTTATCGCTTTGACCATCCAGATAAATAGTCTCTCCAGTTTCACGGCTTGTCAAGAGGTTTGTAGGTAATTCATACCCCTCGTTGCGTTTATAGACACGGAAATAGTCAATTGCCCATTCCTTAGGGTATACATCATTTCCTCTACCAGAACCTGCATCTGTATAGATGTTCAAAATAGTCCCCATCGGGTAATCTGGTGCTTGATTGAGCTCTCTATATAAGACACCGTCATAGTAGAATTTTAAAGAGCCTGGAGACCAATCAAGACCATAGGTATGGTATTCTTGCGTCTGATCATTGGTAGGTGCAGGGTCTTCTGATGAATACCACGAGCTACTTTGGAAGAAGGGATCATTCCAACCATAGGCCGCAATCCGCCAAGTATTTGAACGGCTGAAAAATGTTTCAATGACATCAATTTCACCGGTTTCTTTCGAATTAAACCAGTCATTGGTATCATTTTGCATCCCGACCATCCACCATGCTTGGTGGCCTCCTCCACCCACATCGGACAATTTTGCTCTGATTTCAAAATAACCATATGTCGTCGCATAACCTGTCCACTCTTCTTGATTGCTCATTAAGGTTTGACTGCCACTAAAGTTATGTATCCAATTTTTATTGAAACTCATGATGGCACTTGATTTTACAGCTCCATCTAATTCTGGAGACCAGGGTTTTTGATCCTTGGCAATGTATTCGATGAGTTTCCCATCTTCGAAGCGATAATTCGCCTTAGCATTCTCAGGATTTGATGCCCAATGTGGAAGGTAGTAGTCCGTCCATTTGCTCCTATCGAGGCTATCTCCATTAAATTCATCATGAAAATCTAAATAGTAGCCTTCTTTTTGTGGCACATTCTCTTCTGCCTGAACAACTACTCCACTGCTAAACAGCAATACCGAGAAGAGGGAAATCGCCAATTTTTTCATAAATTATTTCTCACTTTCCATGTCATTTACTAGTTGAGTATCGGCCAATACTCTTTATTAGCTTCATAAAGTTCATCTAGGACTTTCTTGCCAATAGTGTAGTTTGGAATTGTTTTATTAAGCATCACGGCTTCTAAGGCAGTTTGATAAGATCCTGTTAGAGCAGCATCAACGGTCTTCTTTTCATAAGCCTTTTGCATTTCCATAAGCCCTTTTTGGAAAGTTGGAATATGACCAATATTGATGGTTTCTGCTCCCATACTCCCTACATAGGCAGGAACTTCTACAACTGCTTCTGGGTCGAAGTTTGAAATCGCCCCATGATTTTTTTTATTGATCGTAAAGCGCTCTCTTGTGTTATGAATAATGGCATAGGCAATATCCACGATATAGTTTCCATGAACCCCTGCATGCAGCGAAGAATCTTTAGCCGTCCCAGCTGCAATCACTCGGCGACATTCCTCATAAATCCGCTTTTCACGCCCCTGTTGAACATAATCACCACGGGTGAAGTTGATGTCATCGTGTTCCAACATTTCATCTGGTGTCAGATAGTACTGCAAATAACAATTAGGGAAGTAGTCAGGGAAACGTCTGAACAGACTAATCATTTGCTTGTAGGTATCAATCCAGTACCGGTCTGCCTTGGTCTCCTCGTTTGATTGAAGCAGGGTGTCAATCTTACCCGATACAACATCTTCGCGTAATTGAGGTAGCAGGTCAACTCCATTTTCATCGTACACATTAGTCCACCAGCCAAAATGGTTCAGACCGAAGTATTGGAAGGTCAGGTCACGTAAATCCTTATAGAAGTACTTAGCAATTGCTCCTTCAATCGAAATCGGCATATCGCAGATACAGAGGACTTTTGCTTCGGGGAACTCACGGTAAATGGCTTCTGATAAGATGGCTTCGGGATTGGTGTAGTTCAAAATCCAAGCATTTGGACAGACCTCCTTGACCTTATGAATGATTTCCATCACTGCAGGTATCACCCGCATGGCGAAAGAAAATCCGCCTAAACCACATGTTTCTTGACCGACTACTCCGTTTCGAATACAGATTTTTTCATCAATCGCTCGTTGGCGGTTGAGACCTGGACGAATTTGCATAAAGAGGTAATCAGCCCCAGTGAAGGCTTCATCAATATCTGTTGTGTAGGACACATTAACGGGTGACCCTGTCTCTGCATAGTACATTTTAGTGTATTGTCCTAACAAAGAGACCCGTTCTTCATCAATGTCATAGAGTACCAAGTCCGTTAAATCAAGTTCTTCAGATCGTTGGCGTAATACCTCCAAAATTCCCGGTGACTGGGTAGATCCTCCGCCTACCATAACAAATTTATGACCCATTTTATAATCCTTTCTAGTTATGCTTTTTCTGTTTTCAAGTATGCTTCGATGTCTTCACGGACTTTTTCAACACCAAGACCAATGACAATTTGAATATGCTTGCCCTTATCAACAATGCCAGATGATTGAACCTTATGTTTCAAAATGTCCATGTCCACCTTACTCTCATCTGCAATATCAATGCGCAGACGGGTGTAGCAGTTGATAATCGTAATAATATTTTCTTTCCCGCCAAGACCTGCAACGATTGCCTCGACTTGCGGACTAGCAAGCGGCTGCTCGGTAGTTGTATTAGAAACGCCTTCATCACTCGTTCTCTCTGTCATGTCCTCACGACCGAGGGTTGGAATATTCAGTCTAAGGATAAGGTAACGAAAGACAGCGTATTCCATTAGGGCAGTGACAACAAAGACAAGAGGAATCCAGTATTGTTTCCCGAGTGATACAGGGAAAGCAAAGCTGTTGATAATCATGTTAATCCCTGTATCAAACTGGATGGAGATACCGATGAGATTTGTGAGTAGTAGACTAAGCCCATAGACAACTGCGTGAGCTACCCACAGAACTGGGGATAAAAAGAGGAAGAGGAACTCAAGCGGTTCTGTCACGCCTGCCATGAAGGCTGTCACAACCGTTGGAATAAGGATAGAAGCTACCTTTTTACGGTTCTCAGGCCTGGCTGTTTTCCAGAGGGCAAAGGCAATACCAATCGGTAGTGAAATCGAACCAAAGTTCGATAAGTAACCGATAGATGGGTGCATACTGCTAATACTGCTTGCATTTCCCAGTTCTGCCAACCAGATATTAAAGGCACCATTTTGGACTTGACCAGCAATCTCTGCTGTCCCGCCTAGTGGTGTATAAAACAAAGGCATCCATAGGAAATGGTGTAGACCAAGCGGTAAAAGCATTCGATTTAAAAAACCATAGAAGAAGAAGCCGATAGCCCCTGCTGTGGTTGTTGTAGCAACAACAGCCTCGACACCTGCATTGATTATCGGCCAGATATAGGTCGTACAAATTGCAAGGATAATCGTTAAGAAAATCAGAAGAATGTAGACCGACTTGGTGCCTTCATAGGGAGAGAGGTACTTGTGGAGCTTGATTTCACCAAACTTATTGACCATTACTCCGACGAAACAGCCAAGCATGATACCAAGAAAGACACCCATATCAACTACTTGTAACCCAAAGACCATTCCCTGACCTGTGCCGTAGAGACCAAACTCCCCGGCTTCTGCTAAGCGATTGGTCAAGGTAAGCCAGGCGTTATTAGCGTATAAGAAAATCAAGAAGATGACGATTCCCAAAATAGCGGCATCCGTCTTATATTTGGGCTTAGCCAAGGCGGTTGCAATTCCCACACTAAAGATGACACTCAGCTGGCCAATCATCCCGCCAGATAGGATATTAAAAATGAAATTCCCGACATTCTTCGTAAAGTCTGGCATAAAATCCAGCTTTAAAATAGCACAGATTGACAGCACTATCCCCGTGACAGCCATAAACATGACTGGTTGAATGATAGCCTTAGAAAAAATACCAGCTGATTTCATCAATTTTTCTTTCATGATAAACTCCTTCTATTATATGTTAGCATCACCATAGTGGTAGAGCTGAATATGATTCTCCTTAAATAGCTGCTCAATATCTGGATCACACAGGAGAGAAACTTCTTTTACTCGTGCAATATTGAAGGAGGAATTAAAATAAAGAATCTCATCAACATAGGCCGGGTGCACCATCAATTCTGTAATGGCATTTTCCTCAATAGCCTGAAGCACTAACTCCACCTCTTGAAGACAACCCGACTTATTGCTTTCAAAGCTCTGCGATAAATCACGAATATTCGGATAGTTGGTCAAATCCTGAAAACCTGTTGCTCCGATTTGATAAGGAAGAAACACATTCTCTTCTAATTGGTAGGCATTTCGAAAAGGTAGCTTGTACCTTTCTGCCAACCTTTTAGTAATGTTCAGATTTTCTGAAAAGGTATGTAGATGATGATGACTATCAATATGGGTCAAGGAAACCCCCTTATCCAAGAGGTAATCCAGCTGGAAGCACCATTCCTTGAAGATTTCCTCGTCATCCATGCTGGCTCTTTTTTCACGATAGGCTGCTAGACTGTAAAAATGGTTATCAGATGTGATAGTAGTGCCATTTGTCATAGCATAGCCACAAGTGAGTACTAGGTGAGCTCCAACCCCTAAGTTTGGATGATCCTGTGCCAATGCAATCGCCTCGTCACAACCAGGCATATTGGCCATCAGGGTTGTTGAAGTCAGAATCCCATCTTGATGGGCTTTGATAATCCCAGCATTCACAGCTGGTGAATAGCCAAAATCATCTGCATTGATAATAACTTTTTTCATGCGTATATCCTTTCACGATAGACTCTGGTAATGTTGCTACGTATCTGATCATTTACTTCACAGCTAAATTGTAGTACAATTAGAAAGCGAATACAATGCTTTTTACTCCCTTTGTATCTGTTCCCAATACGTGAAAATATTTTCAGCTAGGAGGTCGATACCGTGCCACAAATCTATCATTTCAACCGCCTATTTCCAAACAACTCACTTTACAAGGAAGATGAAAGAATTCTCAATCATATTTTAATGATGATTCAGAATAAGGAAAACCTCGATATTCGCAATATCGCCCTGCAAAACTATACTTCAGCTTCCTCAATCAGCCGTCTAGCAAAGAGAGCGGGCTTCAACAATTTCAAGGAGTTGCTCTTCTTCCTCTCCACCACAGGGAGACCGTCTTTAGAAAACCAGCTAGAGCCTCTTCCTTTTGCCCATTCTGATACTAACTGGGAGGATATTTGCAGGCAACTCAAATTAGCCCTGGCCTCAAGGAGTATCTTCTTATATGGAGAAGGTTTTTGCCAGTTTTTAGTCAGTTACACCTATCGGAAACTCCTTCTAAAAAAAGTCTATGCCGTTGACTTAGATGGGGTTGAGATCAAAACTGTATCAGACGAACAACCGCACACTCTGATTACCTTTTCCCACTCAGGCGAAAATAAGCGTGGTCTTAGAAAAATGAGCGAGTGCCGGGAGCAGGGTGATTGTGTCATCGCTATTACAGCCTCTCCCAACAGTCGTTACAGTCAGGAAAGTGATTTTTGTATCGTTGTTGACAATCAAGCAACTATTACAGATTATGAAAACCAACACCTCAATTTCTTCTTTGGCAATACGCTCAACTTAATGGAATACCTGATTGACATCTGTACCTAAAGCGTGTCATCTACTCTAGTAGTTCGCCCTCGTTTTGTGAGTGTTCCTCCTGTTATTTTCCTATATAAGCCAAAAAGGGATGAGAAAAATAGACAAAAGTGTACAAAGAGGTCGTATTTTCCTCCCTCCTTAATGCTCTGTTCGGGCCAGAACAAGCTGGAAATAGACCGTTTCACTCCCATTTCTGCACAGCGGCGAGGTCATCCTTGGTGCTTAACAAGCGGACAAAGATGAGCCAAAAGCCCTGAGCTGCTTCTCAGAGTTCGTATCACTATCTCAGCATAGTGGTTGATTGCATCACAAGAGCCACAAGGCTTGCACTCTTAGCCACTTACAAGATGGGCTCCTTGTAGAGAGAAGTGGTCTTTTATTAGACTTGTTCGGTAACCAAATGTGATATACTATTTGTATGGAAACAATGTATGAAAAAGCTCAAAAACTCAGTTCAGAGAACTTCAAACTTCTCATAGGTGTTCAAAAAGAGACCTTTCAAGAAATGCTTACCTGTCTCAATGTAGCTTACCAACGTCAACATCGTCAAGGAGGTCGTCCACGCAA
>NZ_MSJL01000033.1 GCF_001921825.1 Streptococcus acidominimus | reverse complement strand
AATACTACTCGCATGATGATTACCTCTTTGTCTTGAATGATGATTTGTTTTAGTGATTTCATTTTCAATACACGACGTCGGGCGTCCCACATACTTTGATAAAATTCTGCCTAAAACAAGTGTCTTGTCTGTTTTCACTACGACGTCAAGCGTCAAAAGGAAATACGACATAACAAGACACTTCTACTTTATCATAAAGAAAAAGTAGAGAAGTTATCTCCCGTCGGAGAATTCTTCTCTACTAAGCTTAGTATGTTTTCACTGTGTGCTTTTAACGCCCTCGTATCTTGTTTTATGATACAATAGGGAGGATTGAAAACAGAGGGGATGTGGAGACATGAGTGAGAAGATGAAGGGGACTCTTTTGACCTTGATAGCAGGGATTGCTTGGGGGTTATCAGGAGTGAGTGGGCAATTGGTCATGGCGCAGGGAGTGGATGTAAAGATGTTGACTGTCTTGCGTTTGGTGATTTCTGGGGTTGTTTTGGTTGCCCTAGCGGCCTATCAAAGTCCGCAACAGCTCAAGCAATTATTGACAGATAAGCGGGCGTTGGTTCGTTTATTGCTCTTTTCGATGTTTGGCTTGGTCTTAAATCAGGTAGCCTATCTAATGGCCATTTATCATACCAATGCCGGGACGGCAACGGTATTGCAGTACCTGTGTCCCATCTTGGTTTTGGCCTATGTCTGTTTAAAACAGAGACAAAAACCAACGGTGGTTGAAGTGATTGCTATCTTCCTTGCGGTTACGGGTACCTTTTTGATTGCGACCCACGGTCAGATTGATCAGTTAGCAATGACACCCAAGGGCTTATTTTGGGGCCTCTTTTCTGCGGTGACCTATACCCTATACATCATTTTACCAACGGCGATTATTAAGCAATATGGGAGTTTGGTTGTGATCGGTGTTTCGATGTTACTGGGATCTATTGAAGTAGGACTAATTTTTCAGCCTTGGAAATATACTATGCCTTTTAATGGTGAGATTTTTTGGGGCTTGGTTGGTATCGTAGGAGTTGGAACGGTCTTTGCTTATACCGCCTTTTTAAAAGGTGTAAGTATGGTCGGTCAGGTGAATGGAAGTCTACTTGCCTCAATCGAGCCGATTGCTTCCGTCTTTTTTGCGGTTCTGGTAGTGAATGAAACTTTCTATCCGATGGATTGGGTCGGTATGCTTCTGATTGTACTATCAGTATTACTCGTTTCAGTCAAAGATATGATTGTAGCAAAAAAAGAAGAAAGATGATGTCAATGACGGAGTAAGGATGCCACTTGCTCCTTTTTATGTTATACTAAAAGAAAAGGCTTACATAATGGAGGTTCTCAATGAAAGAATTTTGTGCGGAGAATCATGTGCGGATTGCGCATGCAATGGCTTTAGGTGCAGGTCGGATAGAGCTATGTGATAATTTAGCGGTGGGAGGAACGACTCCCAGCCATGGAGTTATTCGGGCGGTATGCAATCTAGCCCATGAACAAGGAGTATTGGTCATGACCATGGTCCGTCCTCGCGGTGGTGATTTTTGCTATGATGCAACTGAAAAAAAGATCATGTTAGAAGATACCAGGATTGCCCGTGATTTGGGTTCGGATGGTCTGGTGTTTGGTGCCCTTACCGAAGATAATTGGTTAGATGAGGATTTTGTAATTCAGTTGCTAGAAGAGACAGGAAATTGTGAGACTGTCTTTCATATGGCATTTGATCTGATTCCGCGTAAACGGCAGTTTGAAGCAATGGATTGGTTAGTGGAGCAGGGAGTGACACGGATTTTGACACGCGGTGGTGTTCAGGGGGCTGCTAGTGACAATGTAGCCTGGCTCAAGGAATTGATTGCGCATGCGGATGGTCGCATTGAAATCCTAATCGGAGGTGGTGTCACTCGGGACAATGCAGAGCGTTTGATGACAGAACTTGGCGTCACACAAGTTCACGGCACACGCTTGTTCTGGTAATGCTGGAGCGACCTCTACTTCCTCTTGAGGAGTACTGTTTGTTTTTCCATTGTCAAAAATGGTAACCTACCCGCTTTCTTGACGAATAGGATTGTTACCTTAGTAGCAATAAGAGCGAGGAACACTTTCGGACGGGGCTTTTCGTCTTGCTTTGCATGTAGCTAGGTGGGAAGTGACTTCCTCGCCTCAATTGCAGTAGGAGTGCTGATGGAAAGAACAGGCACTCAAAAGAGGGCAAAGAGTTTGATAGTCAGTCTCTTTTTCAAAGGAGATAAATAGTAGCTTATTTTCGGTACTGTAAAGAGGTTTTTGCTAAGCAAGCGATTAGCCTGCTTAGGGTGGTCATTGTAGTTAGCATTGTCTCAAGTATGAAAACTTTCTCGAAAGGAGATGCGCTCAAACAGAAAGAGAGAGCTTCTAGAGCTAGCTAGAAAAGGTATCTGATATACATCAGGCGCCTTTTGTTTTCCATTCGCTATTTACTTTAAATTATGGTAGAATAAACTGATTCATACTCTATAAAAATCAAATTCAAAGAAGCTACGAGGGCAACTCCAATTCTTTGCTTATTGATGTTTGGTGAGTATCAATTCTTGTGAAAAAGAGAGAGTGAGACTGATAAATTTGCAAGATAATCAGTGTCGGCTCACTCTCAAAATAGTGGAGAATAGTGTGACGATTGAGAATTACATGCCAGATTTTGTGCTTGAAAAAGCCTATGATGTGACAGTAGAGAGTTTGCGAAAATACCACATTCGGACGGTTTTTGTGGATCTAGATAATACCTTGATTGCCTGGAACAATCCGGATGGAACCCCGGAGATGCGCAGATGGCTTCATGACTTGCGTGATGCGGGAATCCATGTAGTGGTTATTTCGAATAATAAATATGAGCGAGTGAAGAGAGCAGTGGAACGGTTTGGAATTGACTTTGAAGCCTTTGCTCTGAAGCCTTTTACTTTTGGAATTGACCGTGCCATTAAACGCTTTGGTATCAAGCGAGAGGAAGCGATTATGATTGGAGACCAGCTCATGACGGATATTCGGGCAGCCAAGCGGGCAGGTATCCGCTCTGTCTTGGTCCGACCGCTCATTGAGACGGATTCGATTAACACCCAGATTAACCGTTGGCGTGAGCGCCGAATGATGAAGAGAATTATCGCCAAGTATGGCGCATTTGACTATAAGAGGGAAATGTAAGTGGAAGAATTGTATTGTATTGGTTGCGGATCCTTGATTCAGACCAAGGAAAAGGAGGGGATCGGTTATACCCCCCAGTCTGCTTTGGAAAAAGGACTGGAAACAGGTCAGGTTTACTGCCAGCGCTGTTTCCGTCTCCGTCACTATAATGAAATTTCAGATGTCAATATTTCAGATGACGACTTTCGAACACTGCTTCATAGTGTAGGTGAAAGTGATGCCTTGGTGGTCAATGTCATTGATATTTTTGACTTTAATGGTTCAATCATTCCTGGCTTACCCCGTTTTGTATCGGGAAATGATGTCCTGTTGGTCGGTAACAAAAAGGATATTTTACCCAAGTCTGTTAAGGAGGGCAAAGTCACTCAATGGCTGACAGAACGAGCTCATGAAGTGGGCTTGCGTCCTGTTGATGTGATGCTGACATCTGCCCAAAACAAGTATGCCATTAAGGAATTGATTGATAAGATTGAGCAGTACCGCAAGGGACGTGACGTCTACGTAGTCGGTGTGACCAATGTCGGGAAATCAACCTTGATTAACGCAATGATTCAGGAAATTACAGGGGATAAGGACGTGATTACGACCTCTCGTTTCCCCGGTACAACCTTGGACAAGATTGAAATTCCCCTAGATGATGGTTCTTATATCTACGACACGCCTGGTATCATTCATCGCCATCAAATGGCCCATTATTTGTCTGCCAAGTATTTGAAATTTGCAAGTCCCCGCAAGGAGATTAAGCCTAAAACCTATCAGTTAAATCCAGAGCAGACCCTCTTTTTAGCTGGTTTGGGTCGCTTTGATTTTATAGCTGGGGAAAAGCAAGGTTTTACCGCCTTTTTTGACAATGAATTACCCCTTCACCGTACCAAGTTAGCAGGTGCGAGCGACTTTTATACAAAGCATGTGGGTAGTTTGTTGCTGCCGCCAACTGGTTCAGAATTAGCGGATTTTCCAGAATTGGTACGGCATGAATTTACCATTACTGAAAAGACGGACATTGTCTTTTCAGGTTTAGGCTGGATCCGTATCAATGGAGTGGCTAAGGTTGCAGCGTGGGCGCCAAAAGGTGTCGGCGTTGTTACCCGCAAAGCGATTATATAGAAAAAGGAAATACTATGACACTAACATCGAAACAACGCGCCTTTCTCAACAGTCAGGCGCATAGCTTGAAACCCATTATTCAAATTGGGAAATATGGCTTGAATGACCAGATTAAGACCAGTGTTCGTCAGGCCTTGGATAGACGAGAGTTGATCAAGGTGACACTTTTACAGAATACGGATGAAAATATTCATGATGTAGCCGAAACACTGGAAGAAGAAATCGGGGTGGATACCGTACAAAAGATTGGTCGGACCTTGATTCTCTTCAAGCAATCAAGCAAGAAAGAAAATCGCAAACTTTCTGTCAAGGTGAGAGAAATCTAGTCGGTTTGCCAAAGAATGACAGAGTTGGAGAAGGAGTTGGAATGGCAATTGAGCTCTTAACACCCTTTACAAAGGTTGAGTTGGAAGTTGAAAAGAAAGAAACAAATCGCAAGCAGGTTGGGATCTTAGGAGGAAATTTTAATCCTGTTCATCATGCTCATTTAATAGTGGCTGACCAAGTTCGGCAACAATTGAAACTAGATGAAGTCTTGCTGATGCCAGAATTTTTACCGCCTCATGTCGATAAAAAAGAAACGATTGACGAATGGCACCGTTACAATATGCTGAAAATGGCAATTGCAGGAATCGAAGGTCTAGGCATTGAAACGATTGAGCTGGAGCGTCGAGGTGTCAGCTATACCTATGACACGATGAAACTCTTGAAAGAAAAGAATCCAGATACGGACTATTATTTCATCATTGGTGCGGATATGGTAGACTATCTCCCTAAATGGCATCGGATTGATGACTTGCTTCAGCTGGTGCAGTTTGTCGGGGTACAGCGTCCGCGCTATAAGGCAGGAACTTCCTATCCGATTATTTGGGTAGACGTTCCCTTGATGGACATTTCGTCAAGCATGGTGCGTCAATTTATCCAGCAAGGGCGCGTGCCGAACTTTATGCTGCCCCATGAGGTCTTGGATTATATTGAAGAAAAAGGACTTTACAAATGATTGGAGCAGATTTGTCTTTTAACCGTGCACAGGTCTTAGAAAAAATCAGCGCTGCCATGTCAGAAAAACGCTTTCGGCATGTTCTTGGTGTAGAAGCAGCAGCGCTTGACTTGGCTCGCCAGTATGGTTGCGATGAACGAAAAGCAAGCCTTGCA
Source organism: Streptococcus acidominimus (assembly GCF_001921825.1). Classification (GTDB taxonomy): domain Bacteria; phylum Bacillota; class Bacilli; order Lactobacillales; family Streptococcaceae; genus Streptococcus; species Streptococcus acidominimus. The sequence continues at coordinate 20,491 of NZ_MSJL01000033.1, read as the reverse complement.
GCTCTCCTCCATGATTATGCTAAGGAAGTGGCTGATCAAGTCTTTCTGGACCTGATTGACCAGTACCACTTGGGAGAAGATTTGAAAGTTTGGGGCAATAATGTCTGGCATGGCATGGTTGGAGCCTACAAAATCCGTCAGGACTTTGGGTTAGAAGACCAAGAGATTTTGCAAGCCATTCAACGCCATACAGTGGGGGCGGCGCAGATGACCTTGCTCGACAAGGTTCTTTATGTAGCAGATTACATTGAGCCAAACCGTGACTTTCCCCAAGTAGAAGAGGCGAGAAGCCTCGCCAAGCTATCCTTGGAGCAGGCGGTGGCTTTTGAGACAGCCCATACCGTAGCCTATTTAGCTAAAAAGGGGATTCCGATTTATCCCCAAACCATTGAAACCTATAATGCTTATATCGGCTATTTGAAGCATCCTACCCAGAAAAAATAAAACTGTGTGCGGTCTTCTTTGGATGTATGGTGAGGAAGAGTGATACGGAAAGATAGTAAAATCTGCGACCGGTAAAAGTGAGCTACCGCATTGATTTATCCCCAGTCCGTGCTGGTGTGAAAAAAACACAAGCAAACGGATAGGTGAATGTAGGATCCTTTTAAAGGACTACTGGTGCTCTATTGAAAAGGAATGCTGGCTAGCGAGAAACAAGACTTGAATGGAAAGAACCATCTGTGAATAGAGGGTCTGAATAGTTGTTAACTATATATAATGAGGTAAAGTGTGAAAGAAAAAGAATTAGTAGAATTGGTCGTAAAAGCGGCTGATGAAAAACGTGCAGAAGAAATTATCGTACTTGATGTGACAACCTTGACCAGTGTGACAGACTATTTTGTCATTGCTAGCTCCATGAACAGCCGTCAGCTAGAAGCGATTGCGGATAATATTCGTGAACAAGTCAAAGCAGCCGGATTTATGGCGAGCCAAATGGAGGGTGACGCAGCAGGTGGCTGGGTACTCTTAGATCTTGGTGGTGTCGTTGTCCACATCTTCGCAGAAGAAATGCGTGCCCACTACAATCTTGAAAAATTGTGGCATGAAGCAGAGAATCTTGACATATCGGAGTGGCTATAAGATTTATTTACTTTAATGTTATAAGTGGATATATGAGCCTCTCTTATAAGAAAGAATAGCTGCTACAATGCGAGAGATAGCAGCTACTCCAGTAATCTCAACAGTAGGCTAGCTTTCGTACTTGGCGAAGTGGTGAGCGACACCTTCTCTAAGACGAAGGCTCTCTTTGCTGGTGAGAGGATGAGTTTTTCAAGAAAAGAAAGGAAGATGATGGCAACTTATGAAACCTTTGCTGCAGTCTATGATGCCATTATGGACGATAGTCTATACGATCAATGGACAGCGTTTAGCTTGAGACATTTTCCAAAAGGAAAGACAAAACTACTTGAATTAGCCTGTGGGACAGGGATTCAGTCTATTCGTTTTAAGAAAGCAGGCTTTGATGTGACAGGTCTGGATCTTAGTCGTGAGATGTTGGACTTGGCAGAAAAGCGCAGTCAGGCAGCAGGACTGGCAATTCCCTTTTTAGAGGGGAATATGTTGGACTTGTCTAGCCTCGATCGTTTTGATATTGTAACCTGTTATTCGGATTCACTTTGCTACATGGAGGACGAAGTTGAGCTTGGTCAAGTCTTTGAAGAAGTTTACCAACATCTCAATGAGGGAGGGCGCTTTCTCTTTGATGTGCATTCCATCTACCAAATGGATGAGGTCTTTCCGGGTTATAGCTATCATGAAAATGCGGAAGACTTTGCCTTTGTCTGGGATACCTATGCTGATGAGGTACCCCATTCTATCGTGCACGAGTTGACCTTCTTTGTACAAGAGGAAGATGGTCGCTTCAGCCGGGTTGACGAAGTCCATGAGGAGCGAACTTACACTCTTTTGACCTATGATGTGTTACTTTCGCAGGCTGGCTTTAAAAAGATCAAGGTATATGCTGATTTTGAGGACAAGGAGCCGACAGAGACAAGCGCTCGCTGGTTCTTTGTAGCAGAAAAATGACCGTTACAGGGATCGTTGCAGAGTTCAATCCCTTTCACAATGGGCATGCCTACCTGCTCTCGCAGGTGGAAGGTTTAAAGATTATTGCCATGAGCGGAAATTTTACCCAGCGGGGTGAACCTGCGATTGTGGATAAGTGGACGAGAGCACAAATGGCACTCGAAAATGGAGCGGACTTGGTAGTCGAATTGCCCTTTTTAGTCAGTGTACAGGCAGCAGACTTTTTCGCTCAAGGTGCAGTAGACATTTTGGCTCGACTAGGGATTGACCAGCTGGCATTCGGATCAGAGGAACTGGTGGATTATGGAAAAATAGCAGAGCTTTACGAGGCAAACAGTCTTGAAATGGCGGAGTTTATGACCCGCTTGCCCGATAGTCTTAGCTATCCTCAAAAAACGCAGGCTATGTGGGAGAGTTTTGCAGGTCTTAGCTTTTCGGGGAATACACCCAATCATATTCTAGCCCTAGCCTACGCTAAAGCCGTTGCAGGAAGAGGGATTAGGCTGCAGCCGATTCAGCGAAAAGGAGCAGGTTTTCATTCCTTGGCTAGTGAGGGGGGCTTTGCTTCGGCGACAGCTTTGAGAAGTCGGATTGATGATCTAGATTTTCTAGCAACCTTTAGCCCGAGTGCGGATTTGATTCAGCAAGTAGCTCATGTTTCGTGGACGGACTACTTTCCTTATTTGCGCTATCAAATTCTCTCTCATCCTAATTTGACAGGGATCTACCAAGTCAATCAAGAAATGGCAAGTCGTATCAAAGAAGCGATAAAAACTGCTAGTTCTATCGAGGAGCTGGTTGATAAGATTGCGACCAAGCGCTATACCAAGGCGCGAGTGCGCAGGCTCCTGACCTATATCTTGGTACATGCTAGTGAAAGACCACTACCAGAAGCTATTCATGTGCTTGGTTTTACGGAGCAAGGACGCAAGCATTTGGCGACTTTAAAGAAAGAAGTTCCACTCATCAGCCGAATCGGGAAAGAGCCGTGGGATCCTCTAAGCCAGCAGGCTGATAGGATTTACCAACTGGGGCATCCCTTGCTGTCGGAGCAGAATATTGGGCGAGTACCGCTAGGCCTTGAAAGATAGTTAGATTGGAAATCATGATAGAAAGAGGGGAAGGATGTGTAACTTACCCTCTTTCATTTAGTAATAGCAATAAGGCTGACCTTAGGGGCCAGCCTTATTGAGTGGGGTGATAGAAGCTCCTATCTACGTCTTTAGGAAAAAATGATGTTATAGCTGTTTAGTTTATTTTTAGTACTAGCTCAAACAGTCTGGGGAGAGACTGTTTGAGGTGGGAAATGAAGAAAACGAAGTTTTCGTTAAAAGTCGCAGGTAGTACTGGGGTACAGCAAGACGAGTTAACGAAGTAATAAAAATATAAACTAAATGGCTATATTAGCCAAATAGGTATTCTAATAGCGATACGATAGGTTGCCGAACAAAGGGGGTTAGAAGCAAGCCTACAAGGATACCCAGAATAAATATTCCCATTTTCTTAGTCTTATGATTCATCGGTGAACACCTCCCTGAATACTTTATTATAAAGTCAATGCGCGCTTTGCGAAAGCAAGCACATACTCGTCCTATTTCTTACTTGATGTTTTGTAAAATACAGATTATCCCTTAGCAAGAATCGCTCTATCCTTATTTCCTTTGTAGTAATAGGCTTGTTGCCAGAGGGGAGTATTTTTGATATCGGAAACGTTTTCAACCTTATTGTATACCCAACCTTTCAAAAAATCAAATATTTTGATGTATTTGAGCTTGCGTTTCTTTGTGTAGGCAGGATAGCTGTTTCTGATTATCCAGAGGGACAATAACAATTGGTCAAAAAAAGTCAAACAAAACTATTGACATTTACTGACCAATGCTGTATACTAGCACTATAAGGTTGGGAAACCTTATGCTCAATAAAAATCAAACCAAGTTTGTTTTTATTGAGGAATGTCCGATTAATGTAGATAAAAGAATTTTTCTTTTTGAAGAATTGGTCAGTAAACATCAAATGAAAGGAAATAAATGATGTGAAGCCTAGCTTTGATTTCTTTTGTAAGAAAGGTCAAAGAAAGTCAAATAGAATAACTGCCCTTTTTTAAAAAGAAAAGGTCAGTAAACGTCAAAAATAATAAAACGAGGTATGTATATGAACAACAATTATCATAATTTTAATAATATGGATGATATTTTCAATCAGTTGATGGGACGAATGGGTGGTTATAATACAGAAAGTCGCCGTTATCTCATCAATGGTCGCGAAGTGACACCAGAAGAATTTGCCAAGTATCGGGCAACAGGTCAATTGCCACCAGCAGAAAGGCAAGAAGAGAGCACCCATCATTCACATTTCAAACAAGATGGTCTTCTTGCGAAGCTCGGTCGCAATTTAACAGCCGAAGCAAGAGAAGGCATGCTTGATCCTGTCATTGGACGCAATAAGGAAATTCAAGAAACTGCGGAAATCCTTTCTCGCAGAACCAAGAACAACCCCGTGCTAGTCGGGGATGCTGGGGTAGGTAAGACAGCAGTTGTGGAAGGGCTTGCCCAAGCAATCGTGCGGGGTGATGTACCAGCTGCGATTAAAAATAAGGAATTGATTTCGATTGATATTTCAGGGCTTGAAGCAGGAACCCAGTACCGTGGTAGCTTTGAGGAAAATATTCAAAATCTGATGAAAGAAGTTAAGGAAATGGGAAATGTCATCATCTTCTTTGATGAAATTCACCAGATTCTTGGTGCAGGTAGCACGAGTGAGGGAGGCTCGAAGGGTCTCGCAGACATCTTGAAACCAGCCCTTTCTCGGGGAGAGTTGACGGTGATTGGGGCAACGACTCAGGATGAGTACCGCAATACTATTTTGAAAAATGCTGCTCTTGCGCGCCGTTTCAATGAGGTCAAGGTCAATGCACCATCAGCCGAAGATACTTACAAAATCCTTCAAGGAATCCGTGACTTGTACGAGGCGCACCACAATGTCATCTTGCCAGATGAGGTTTTAAAGGGAGCAGTGGACTACTCTGTTCAATACATTCCGCAACGGAGTTTGCCAGATAAGGCGATTGACTTGCTGGATGTGACGGCAGCTCACTTGGCGGCGCAACATCCTGTGACGGATATTCATACCCTTGAAGCAGAGATTGCTCAAGAAAAGGAAAAACAAGAGACAGCCGTACAAAAAGAGGACTATGAAGCAGCCTTGAATGCGAAAGTTCGTATTGAAGAATTGGAAAAACAGATAAAAAACCATGCTGAAGATACCAAGGTGACCGCTAGTCTCAATGATATAGCAGAGTCAATTGAGCGCATGACAGGGATTCCAGTTTCTCAAATGGGGTCAAGCGACATCGAACGCTTGAAAGAAATGAATCGTCGTCTCAAGACCAAGGTTATCGGTCAAAATGATGCGGTAGAGGCTGTATCCCGTGCTATTCGTAGAAATCGTGCTGGCTTTGACGAGGGGAACCGACCTATCGGTAGTTTCCTCTTTGTTGGACCGACCGGGGTTGGAAAGACCGAGTTGGCAAAACAGCTAGCACTGGATTTATTTGGGACAAAAGATGCCATTATTCGCTTGGATATGTCGGAGTATAGCGATCGGACAGCCGTTTCCAAATTGATTGGCACCACCGCAGGATATGTGGGCTATGATGACAATAGCAACACGCTGACCGAGCGTGTACGCAGAAATCCGTACTCTATCGTGCTTCTGGATGAGATTGAAAAGGCAGATCCACAGGTGATCACCCTTCTACTACAAGTTCTGGATGACGGGCATTTGACAGATGGACAGGGAAATACAGTGAACTTCAAAAATACCGTTATTATTGCCACTTCAAATGCAGGTTTCGGCTATGAAAGAGCCGAGAGTGATGACGACAAATCCGAAATCATGGAGCGTCTCAAACCCTTCTTCCGTCCAGAGTTCCTCAATCGTTTCAATGCGGTTATCGAATTTGTCCACCTTGGGAAAGAAGATTTAGCAGCTATCGTTGAGCTGATGTTGGCGGAAGTCAACCAACTGTTGGCGAAAAAAGACATGCACTTAGAAGTGACAGCTAGCGCTAAGGAATACCTGATTGAGCAGGGCTATGATGAAGTGATGGGGGTACGCCCGCTCCGCCGTGTGATAGAGCAAGAAATTCGGGACAAGGTGACCGACTTCTACCTTGACCACTTGGGAGCGAAGCAGCTCCTCGCAGATATGGTAGACGGTGAGCTAAAGATTCAAGAACAAGATACAAAGCCCGTTAAAAACTCGTAGTGCATTTCCCTGATACTAAGTTGAATAAATGGTCTGAAACGTATTCATATTTATATTTTAGCGTCATACTATTGCCAGATATGAACTTGCACTATAATCAATTAGATGAGGTGTAACGTGGGATAAGCTATTAGTATAAAAATTGATTTAGGTAAGCTGGAGAGCAGACTTTACTAGAGTTCGCCAAGAGATACCGAAATAGACAAAAAACTATCAGTTAGGTGGTATTGACGATTGACAAAATTAAATAAATGTTTTACAATGTATTACAAAAGAAAGGTGTAATACTTATGGGAATAGTATCATTAAGATTAAATAGTGCAGAGGAAGAGCTTTTCAGAAGCTATGCAGTGCATACAGGTAAAACGCTATCGGAATTGTTCAAAACAGCATTGGCAGAGCAGATAGAAGACGAGCTAGACTATGCAATCGGTGTTCAAGCTCTCGAAGAGTTTGAAAAGAATCCCGTTATTCACTCAATAGACGATATTATTGAGGAGCTAGAAAATGAGCTATAAGCTAGTTATCAGCGAATCGGTAAGGAAACAGTTGAAAAAAATGGATAAGCACGTCGGACTAATGCTGGCTAAAGACATGAAAAAACGCCTTGACGGTTTGACTAATCCAAGACAGTTGGGAAAAGCATTAACGGGGAAATTCAAAGGCTTGTGGCGTTATCGAGTAGGAACCTACCGTATTATCTGCGACATTCAAGACGACAAACTGATTATCCTAGCCATTGAGATTGGGCACAGGAAAGAGATTTATAAATAAAGCCTAGTACACGTCGGGCTTTTTGTGTACGCAGTAGCAAGCAGTAAAAGGCAGTAACTTGTGGTATATTAGTCTTATCAGCAATCAAAAAAGTGTGGCTGTAAACTATGCTACTTTTGCCTGCTGAACTTATAAACTTACTATCTTTTAATACCTCCTTTTAAAGACCATGCTTGCTTATACTTTATATGTTAAAATGAAATACGAAAAAAAGTGGGTTCGTAATTTGGCGTATTTGATATTGAGATAACAAAAGAATGGTATCTAGGAGCTGAAAAAAGAGGGAGGCGAGGACTTTTGTCCTCGCCTCCCTCTTTTTGTTGCCTCTTAGCGTTTGGCGGTCGAAGTAAAGGTGATCTTGTCGGGGCGATAGCTGATGCTACCGTATTGAAAGGGGCGACCGTCGTCGAGGTAGCTGGTGCTGGTGACAACGACTACCATATCGTAGTCGCCTAGATCAAGGCTCTTGCCTTCTTCCTCATTGGCATAGCGGAAGGAAATTTCGCGCTGTGAATGACTGATTGTCAGGTCTAGCTCTTGCTCGAGATAGCGGTAGATTGATCCTTCTACAATGTCCCGATTGAGGTAGGGGACGATTCGCCGATCGAAATAGGAAATCTCATACTCGACACATTCTCCGTTAATCGTACGGGAGCGTCCAACGCGATAAAAATCAACGCTGTCATCAACTTGGAATGCCTCCATCAGGAGAGCTTCTCCTTGGACAATGTAGAGGCTGGTTAGTTCGGTTTTGACATCATGGGTATGAGGGTGGTTCAATTCACCGACAGTCTTGAGGGCAGATAGGGATTGTGGCTTGGTCAATTGTGGTTCTAGCACAACGGAGTTCCGTCCCTGCTGTTTGCGGATATAGCCATCGCGTTCCAGCAGTGATAGGGCCTTGCGAATGGTATCCTTTGAGAAATGATAGTGGTGCATCAGCTCATTTTCGCTGAGCAGTTCCTGATTGGCTGGAAATACGCCTGTGATAATTTTTTCTTTTATGTCTTCATAGACGGTCTGGTACTTACTCATCACATCTCTTCCTCTCTTTTCTAGTAGTATACCATAAAAGTAACAATATTTATACGTACAAGTACTGAAAATCGCCTAAAATGACGGGAGGAACCAAACTGTTACGTAAAAGTTGTTGACAAAAGCAAACGTTTGCGTTAGAATGAAAAAGTAAGGCAAAAGAAAGGAATACGTATATGACAAATCGTGCAAGTGGTGTTCTGATGCACATTACCTCCCTACCGGGAAAATTTGGTATCGGAACATTCGGGAAAGAAGCCTATGATTTTGTAGATTTCTTGGTGGCAACAAAGCAAACCTACTGGCAAATCCTTCCTTTGACAACGACCAGCTATGGGGATTCTCCCTACCAATCCTTTTCTGCCATTGCAGGAAATACCAATCTGATCGATTTTGATTTATTGGTTGAAGCCGGTTGCTTGCAAGTCAAAGATTATGAGAAAGTAAACTTTGGAGAAGATCCCGAAGTGATTGACTACGCTCAGTTATTTACCGCACGCCGTCCTATTCTGGAAATGGCGGTAAAAGGTTTTTTAGCCCAAGACAAACACATTGCAGCATTTAGAGAGTTTGAAAAGGCCAATTTATCATGGTTGAATGACTATGCCGAATTTATGGCCATTAAAGAACATTTTGGAAACAAGGCACTTCAAGAGTGGGAGGACAAGAAAGTCGTTGCCCGCAATGAAGAAACGCTTGAAAAATACCGTCAAGACTTGGCAGAGCAGATTGACTACTTCAAGGTAACCCAATATTTCTTCTTTAGTCAATGGAAGGAATTGAAAGCCTATGCCAACCGGAATCATATCAAGATTATCGGGGATATGCCGATCTATGTTTCGGCAGATAGCGTAGAAGTATGGACCAAGCCTCACCTCTTTAAGCTAGATAGTGCGCGCAAGCCCCTCTATGTAGCGGGTGTACCAGCGGATAACTTCAGCGTAGATGGTCAGCTTTGGGGCAATCCACTCTATGACTGGGAAGAACATGAAAAGACAGGCTTTAGCTGGTGGATCTATCGCATTCATGAGAGTTTCAAACTCTATGATGTCTTGCGGATTGACCATTTCAAAGGCTTCTCTGATTTCTGGCAGGTGGCAGGAGATGCTACGGTAGCAAAGGTCGGGACATGGGAGCCAGGTCCCGGATACAGCCTCTTTAAAGTGGTCAAGGAAGCCCTTGGCGACCTACCGATCATTGCAGAAGACCTAGGAAATATTGATGCAAAAGCGAGAAAATTGTTGAATGACTGCGGATATCCCGGTATGAAAATCTTGCAATTTGGTCTGGAAGATGTCAACGGTAAGAGTATTGACAGTCCGCACCGTTGCATTCCAAATTCCGTATCTTATACAGGCACGCATGACAATGATGTCATCAACGGTTGGTATAATACCTTGACAGCAGAACAACAGGAATATGTTGATGATTATAGTAACCGTAAACCGATTGAGCCAGTCACTCAGGCCATGCTTCGCGTCTTGTTTGCGACTGTTAGCGATACTGTGATTGCAACCATGCAGGATATTTTGGATCTGCCGGGTTCATCGCGTATGAATATGCCATCTACGATCGGTGGTAACTGGCAATGGCGGATGAAAGCCGAAGATTTAACCCAAGATAAGAAAGACTTCTTAGTGAAAATTACTAGATTATATCAACGAGGAAATGAACAAAATGACTAATTTTACAACATTTGTAGAAGCACATACAGCCAAAAAACTAGCCGAATTGAGCAATGAGGAAATCTATTTCCAACTCTTGAGCTATGTGAAAGAAGCGGCAGCAAGCAAACCAAAAAACAGCGGAAAACGCAAAGTCTACTATATTTCAGCAGAGTTCCTCATCGGAAAACTCTTGTCCAATAACCTGATTAACCTAGGTGTCTATAAGGACATTCAAGCAGAACTTGCTGCAGCTGGTAAATCACTTAGCCAAGTAGAAGATGTAGAGCCAGAACCATCACTTGGAAATGGTGGACTTGGTCGCTTGGCATCTTGCTTTGTAGACTCAATGTCAACGCTTGGCATCAACGGAGAAGGGGTTGGTCTTAACTACCACTGTGGTCTCTTCAAGCAAGTTTTTAACAAAAATGAGCAGGAAGCAGAGCCAAACTTCTGGATTGAAGACCAATCATGGTTGATTCCAACAGACATCAGCTATGAAGTACCATTCAAAGACTTCACCTTGACGTCTAAATTGGATCGTTTGGACATCTTGGGCTACAAGAAAGACACGAAAAACTACCTCAACTTGTTTGATATTGAGCGTGTCAACTATGACTTGATTCAAGATGGGATTGCCTTTGATAAGACAGACATCAAGGAAAACTTGACCCTCTTCCTCTACCCGGATGATTCAGATAAAAATGGGGAGTTGCTCCGTATTTATCAACAGTATTTCATGGTGTCAAATGCTGCTCAACTCTTGATTGACGAAGCACTTGAGCGTGGTAGCAACCTCCATGATTTGGCGGAATACGCCTATGTCCAAATCAACGACACCCACCCATCCATGGTGATTCCGGAATTGATTCGTCTCTTGACAGAAAAACATGGTTTGGACTTTGTGGAAGCTGTTGACATTGTCCGCAATATGACCGGCTACACCAACCACACCATTTTGGCGGAAGCCTTGGAAAAATGGTCGCTTGCCTTCCTAGAAGAAGTGGTGCCACACTTGGTTGCTATTATCAAGGAATTGGATGCTATGGTGCGGGCTAATCATCAAGACCCTGCCGTTCAAATCATTGACGAAACAGGTCGTGTTCACATGGCCCACATGGATATCCACTTCTCTAACTCTGTCAATGGGGTTGCAGCTCTGCATACGGAAATCCTAAAAAATTCTGAATTGAAAGTCTTTTATGACCTCTATCCAGAGAAATTCAACAACAAGACAAACGGGATTACCTTCCGTCGCTGGTTGGAATTTGCCAACCAAGATTTGGCAGACTACATCAAGGAATTGATTGGAGATGGCTACCTTGAAAATGCAATGGAGCTTGAAAAACTACTAGCTTATGCAGACGACAAGGCCGTCCATGCCAAATTAGCCGAGATTAAATTCCAAAATAAATTAGCCCTCAAACGTTACCTCAAGGATAACAAGGGCATTGACTTGGATGAAAACTCTATTATCGATACGCAGATCAAGCGTTTCCATGAGTATAAACGCCAGCAGATGAACGCCCTTTACGTGATTCACAAGTATTTGGAAATCAAAAATGGGAACCTACCAAAACGCAAGATTACCGTTATCTTTGGTGGTAAAGCTGCGCCAGCCTATATCATTGCCCAAGACATCATCCACCTCATTCTCTGCTTGTCAGAATTGATCAACAATGACCCAGAGGTTAGTCCATACCTCAATGTGCATTTGGTGGAAAACTACAATGTAACTGTCGCTGAAAAATTGATTCCTGCGACCGACATTTCAGAGCAAATCTCTCTTGCCTCAAAAGAAGCATCTGGTACAGGAAATATGAAATTCATGTTGAACGGGGCTCTTACTTTGGGAACCATGGACGGTGCCAACGTAGAGATTGCGGAACTTGCAGGGGATGACAATATCTATACATTTGGTAAGGATTCAGATACCATTATTGACTTGTATGAGACTGCTGGTTATGTATCACGTGAATACTATGCAAATGATGAGGACATCAAGCGTGCAGTTGACTTTATCGTCAGCGAGGACTTGGTCCGTTTAGGCAATAGCGAGCGCTTGGAGCGCTTGTACCAAGAACTCTTGAATAAGGACTGGTTCATGACCTTGATCGACTTGAAAGAATATATCGCTGTTAAAGAGCAGGTGTTCTTAGACTATGAAGACCAAGATACATGGAACAAGAAAGTGATTCACAATATCGCAAAAGCTGGTTTCTTCTCATCAGACCGCACGATTGAACAATACAATCAAGATATTTGGCATAGTTACTAATCGTCGGAGAAATCGACATGAAGTTACTAACGCTCAATGTTCATGCCTGGTTGGAGGACAATCAGGCAGAGAAAATGGATATTTTGGCTCGGACGATTGCCGAAAAGCAGTATGATGTGGTGGCTCTACAAGAGGTCAATCAGCTGATGACGGCACGTCCAGTGACCAAGGATGTAAAAGAAGATAATTATGGCTTGCTTCTGGTGGAGAAAATCAATCAGTTGAGCAAGGATAAGTATTCCTTATTTTGGAGTAATTCGCATATTGGCTATGACAAGTACGATGAGGGCATTTCCTTTCTCACCAAGCTACCAGTTTATGATGTGGATCCTTTCTACTGCACCAGTATTCAGACGGTCAAGTCAATCCTGTCTCGGAAGATTGTTGGGATCACAGTTGCTTATCAGGGACAGCTCATTGACTGCTATTCCTGCCACATGAACCTGCCAGATTGTCAAGAGGAAGATCCAATTGACAATCTCCGGGCGATAGTGGAGCGTTCCAATCATTCTCGCTTGAAGATTTTAATGGGTGATTTTAATACGGATGCCATCTCTGCTCCAGCTGATTACGAGGCGATAAAAGGGGTGGGGTTGCTGGATACCTATGAACTGGCTCAAGAAAAAGACGCAGGGATTACCGTGTCAAAAGCCATTGATGGCTGGAGCGGTCATAGTGCAGAAAAGAGGATTGACTACATCTTTTTAAATCAGGAACGCCAAGTCCTTTCGAGTCGGATTATCTTCAATGGGGAAAATCAAGCGGTTGTTTCAGATCATTTTGGTCTAGAAGTGCATGTAAAATAGTAGGAGAATAGAAATGAAAAAATTTCTCAGTTTTGAATTTTGGCAAAAATTCGGAAAATGTTTGATGGTCGTGATTGCCGTGATGCCTGCCGCAGGTTTAATGGTTAGTATCGGTAATTCCCTGCCTTTGTTGAGTGCAGATTCAGAGCTCTTGGCGCGGATCGGTAATATCATTGCCCAGATCGGTTGGGGAATTATCGGGAACCTCCACCTCTTGTTTGCGCTTGCGATCGGTGGCAGTTGGGCAAAAGAGCGTGCGGGAGGGGCATTTTCAGCAGGTCTTGCCTTTATCCTCATTAACTTGATTACAGGGAACTTTTTCGGGGTTACTGTTGCCATGCTATCAGACGCAGAGGCGCACGTTAGCACTGTCTTTGGAACCCAGATCCCTGTTGCCAACTACTTTGTCAATGTTTTGGGTCAGCCAGCCCTTAATATGGGTGTTTTTGTCGGAATTATCGCCGGTTTTGTCGGAGCGACAGCTTTCAACAAATACTACAATTACCGCAAGTTGCCTGACGCCTTGACCTTCTTTAACGGAAAACGCTTTGTACCGTTTGTGGTCATTTATCGTTCAGTAGTGGTTGCCCTTGTTCTAGCAATCTTCTGGCCTCTTGTTCAAACGGGTATCAACAGCTTTGGTAAATGGATTGCCAATTCACAGGATACAGCTCCTGTTCTTGCTCCATTTATCTATGGAACCTTGGAACGTCTCTTATTGCCATTTGGTTTGCACCACATGCTGACAATCCCAATGAACTATACATCACTAGGTGGAACCTATGAAATCATGACAGGTGCCCAAGCTGGTCAGCAGGTATTTGGCCAAGATCCGCTTTGGTTGGCTTGGATTACAGACCTGATTAACCTCAAAGGAGCAGGAGATACCAGTCAGTACAATGACTTGCTAGCAACGGTCACCCCAGCTCGATTCAAAGTGGGACAGATGATTGGTTCAACCGGTATTCTAATGGGCTTGACCCTTGCGATGTACCGTAATGTGGATCCTGATAAGAAGAAAAAATACAAAGGAATGTTTATCTCATCTGCCCTTGCCGTTTTCTTAACAGGGGTAACTGAACCGATTGAATACATGTTCATGTTTGCTGCCATGCCACTTTACGCAGTCTATGCGTTCATTCAAGGAGCGGCCTTTGCAATGGCAGACCTTGTGAACCTGCGCGTGCATTCATTCGGAAATATTGAATTTCTGACACGGGCCCCTATGGCACTGAAAGCTGGTATCGGGCTTGATCTTCTGAACTTTATCTGGGTATCTGCCCTCTTTGCAGTCCTCATGTACTTTGTAGCGGACTTCATGATTAAGAAGATGAACCTTGCAACAGCAGGTCGCAATGGAAACTATGATACTGAAACAGCAGATGATACACCTGTTTCAGGAGATGCAGGCGTGGCAGACGGCAATTCTCAAATTGTACAAATCATCAACCTTTTAGGTGGTCGAGACAATATCGCAGAGGTTGACGCCTGTATGACCCGCTTGCGCGTTACTGTCAAGAATGTTGAGACAGTCGGTGAAGAAGCTGCTTGGAAGCAAGCAGGAGCAATGGGCTTGATTATCAAGGGGTCAGGTGTACAGGCAGTCTACGGGCCAAAAGCTGATGTCCTAAAATCAGATATCCAAGACTTGCTTGATTCTGGGCTTGAAATTCCCAAAACCAGTGTCGTGGTCGACGAAGCAGCGACAGTAGAAGAGCACTTTAAAGGGATTGTAGCGGAGGTGCATTCCGTAGCTGACGGTCAGGCAATGGCGATTAGTGAAGTCAACGATCCTGTCTTTGCACAAAAAATGATGGGAGATGGCTATGCAGTTGATCCTGCCAATGGCAATGTCTATGCACCGGTTTCAGGTCTTGTCACCAGTGTCTTTCCGACCAAGCATGCGGTAGGGCTGTTGACAGACAGTGGCCTTGAAGTATTGGTTCATGTTGGCTTGGATACAGTTGCCTTGAACGGTGTGCCATTCTCTATCAAGGTATCAGATGGGCAACGTGTAGAAGCAGGAGACCTACTCCTTGTGGCAGATCTTGAAGCCATCAAATCAGCAGACCGTGAGACAACGATTGTCGTAGCCTTCACCAATACTGCTGAAATTAAGGCTGTTCACTTACAAAACCTCGGAACGGTCAACAAGGATACCGTCCTTGCCCAAGTGGAGTTGTAATACTCTCACAACCTTGGTTTTATCTTAGATAAAAGTCAAATCTCATATAAAAAAAGCGAACAAGTTGTATTTTCTGTGATTCAGAATCTATTCTTGTTCGCTTTTTCGTTCATTACGCTAATTGATAGAATATGTTGATTCATACTCGTCAAAAATCAAAATCTGACGTCGTTAACTTGTCTTGCTGAGTAAAAAGCTCCAGTGGAGGTTTTTAGCCAGTTTCAGATTTTGATTTTTATAGGGAGTATCAGCATTTCTGAAATGAACATCTTTTTGTCTTAGCCTCCGACCTGCGACTTTTGCCGAAAACCTTGTTTTCTTTCCCGTCACCACCAATCTCTTCCCAGCCTGTTTTGCCGAAAACCTTGTTTTCCTTCTTTCCCGTCACCACCAATCTCTTCCCAGCCTGTTTTGCCGAAAATCTTGTTTTCTTTCTTTCCCACACCCCCAGTCTATCCCCAGACTGGGGGAGCTAATACAAAAAAATAAACGAAATGACTATCCGAACTTTTTAGTCCAATATCTTGTATTTTTTTGAAAATTATGCTAGCATAAAATAAATGCAACGTATTTCAAAAATCCCTTGTCTATAAAGGGGATACGTTGTTAAAATAATCATAAAACATATCAGAACAAGCATATAAAGAGGGGCTATGAGAAAGTTTTTACAAAATATTGTGACAGAAGTCGTGTATTATCTAGAATTGATTCTATCAGCGATTTTAGCAATTGCACTCTTGATTTTATCACTCCTTTTGTTGGTCGATTTGGTATCGGCTATTCCAGATGGGATTCAGGGAACGAATTTCCTCCAAGAATTTTTAACACGCACGATTACATTAGCAGTTGGGGTCGAGTTTATCAAGATGTTGTGCAAGCAGTCACCACGCACGGTGATTGAGGTACTACTCGTTGCCATTGCTCGCCAGTTGATCGTTGAGCATGCTTCAAGTGTGGACTATCTCATCGGGATGGTTTCGGTCGCTATTCTATTTGCCGTGCGAAAATATCTCTTCATCCAGTTTGATGATTCTGATAATATCGTGATGCGGGCAAGTCAGAAAGTTAAGGTCGCCAATATCATTGCACGGGTGAAAATTCCAGGAGAAAAGGGAGAGACCCTGCGCGACTTCGTCGTCCGCAAACTCAACGAAGAAGAAAAGACTATTTCAATCGGTGCCTGTGTCTATCTGAAAAACGTAGCACTCCGTGTGGATAATATGCACGGCGACTTGGTAACACGAATTGAAATTATCAAAAGTATCTATTAGCAAGGAATATCAAGGAAAGTAGACAGCTGTCTGCTTTTTTTGAATTTCTAGCTTGTATTCAATTTGCTTGTTTTGATTTTCATTGATTATAAGTTGACAGCATTTACTTAGAGACGGGAGCTAGACGAAAGTTTTGAAATGGTTTCAACTGTTAAGTTAGAAATCATCAAAGAATTGTAGCAACAAGGATCGATGGAAGGAAGTGGTTAAAGGGAGTGAGGAGTATAAGCTTATGCTCTGCGAAAGTCAAAAGGAGTTCAGAGCAGCGGTGCGCCAAGTTTACTACAGTCTTTGCTTCCTCATCTATTTTTGCTCTTTATTGAGTATTGGTGTTCTAAAATATAGATAAAAAAACGGCAATCGCCGTTTTTAGAGTTTATCAATTATACGCATGTAAACGAGAGCGACTAATGCCGAAGGGAAACTTATAATTAAATGTTCTATATATGGGAAGTTTCTGTGTATATTATTATGTTTAGGAGATAATGAGACTATATTTTAAATAAATCTAATAGGAATTCTTCTTTCAACATTTTCAAATTGAATACATTAACAATATGTCCAAACGCCTCTGAAAGAGGTAGATGAGCAGTTTTCCATCCTTGACCGTCTGTCACCCAAACAAACTCAACATGGTCATTTGAAGTGGTAACAAATTGACTAAGTTCCGTAAATTCACCAGCAACTGCCTTTAGTTTACTACCCCCTCCACCATAATAGTTTGTTTCAATTATCCACACCTTATGTTGTATTTTAGAGTATACAGCAACATCAAAACGGCGTTCGGATTTATCAACTGGAACTTCAATTTTCCAGTTTTCTTTAATGAAAAGAGCTGTCGCCTGAGCTTTCCATTCTAGTCCTTGTTTTTGAGCAATTTTCTCTACATGTCTTTCTAAAATACCTTCCATTGTTGTCCCACTTCGATTTTTACGAGCATTACTATCCAAACCAGCTTCTATTCCATAAACGTAATCTACTAACGAACGTTTAGCTTTATTCTGTAAAAAATCTAGTAAACCAGCTTGTTCGATAAAATCGACATAGTCTTTGATTTGATTCGGATCAATTGTCGAAAAGTCAAGTTGTTTAAACTTCATGTCATCATTTTCAGTAATGGAGAGGATATTTAATACTTTGTCACGACTGGCAATTAGACTAGGAATAGCTTTTAGCAGCTGAGGCTGTCTCGAAAATAAAATAAGTGCTTCGCTGTAAATATTTTCTTTGCCAACTAAGTAATTGAGAGTATTTAGTTCAAGTTCAAATCTTTTAGTTTCACGTTCAACCTTTTCCCAATTCACATAATATTCTGGGGTACGATTAGTAATAGATAGCGAAGATAGGAAAATTGCCAGCCTATCTTCGGGTGCTTTTGTTATATAATCTTGTAAATTCACGATTATTCCTCCTTCAATGGTAACGGTAAACCAATTGCATCTAATGGAATATAATTAAAATAATATTTACAGCCAACACTGATAATATAATCTAAAACATCCTTATAACTTGGTTGTTTGAACCAGTCTTTATCTAGTAAATAGCAATAACAAACTTCTTTGTTCAGAGGAGAGAAAAGTTTCTTGTATTGTTTTAGTTTAAAATCACAAGTTTGTAATTTTTCATCTACACTTCCGCCACCACTTTGCGTTTTCTTTTCAACGATATAAACAGTATTTTTATTGATAACAAATATTGCTTCGTCAGGTAACAATTTAGCCGAAACTAACTTAGTATAATCATAGCCCTCAATTTCATCAAAATAACGATATAAACCATCTTTTTGAAAAATTTGTCCAACTTCCTCACCTAAAAAATTGATTCTCCATCGAAAAGGCTGCGGACGTAGCTTAGTTCCTTTAATAATTTCTCCTTTTTTTCTTCGTGTATCATAATCGATATTTTCAATACTGTAACCACTTTGTTGATTTAAAAATGTTGGGAAATCTGTTTTCAACTCAAAAGCTAACCCTGTCTTAGTGTTAGCTCCTCCAATACCGCCTTTTTTCATTCTTCCTTCTCCAATCTTACTTTAGCTATCTTCAAATAATCTTTTTCAGCGTCTATTCCAATAAAATTTCTCTCCAATCGTTTAGCAACAACTCCAGTTGTGCCACTACCGACGAACGGGTCAAGGATATGATCCCCTTTCTGAGTAGAAGCGAGTATAATCCGTTCCAAAAGATATTCTGGTTTCTGGGTTGGATGCTTTCCAGCCCATTTTTCAGACTGTCTAGTTAGAGAACCTACCCATACATCTTTCATCTGTTTTCCGTTATTTAATTCTTTCATCAATTTATAGTTATAATAATGACGAGCTTTCTTGTCATTTTTTCGCGCCCAAAGTATTGTTTCGGTTGAATGCGTAAAATAGCGACAGGATAAATTAGGTGCAGGATTCGTTTTTTGCCAAGTAATGTTATTGAGAATTTTAAATCCTTCTTGCTCTAATGCCATACCAACAGAATAGATGTTATGAAAAGTTCCAGAAATCCAAATCGTTCCATTCGGTTTTAAAACTTGTTTAGCTAATCGAATCCATTTTCGATTAAATTCATGTTTTTCCTCAAGTGTATCAACCTTATCCCAATGTCCTTTATCAACTGAAACAGCTTGACCACCTGAATTAGATATTCCGCCATTGCTCAAAAAGTAAGGCGGATCTGCAAAAATCATGTCAATACTTTCAGGCTTTATCTTCGACAAAAAATCGAATGTATCAGCATGAATAAGAATAGAATTATCTTTGTGATAGTATGGCTTGGTCATTAAAAGTCCTCCATACTTATATTCGTTATTGTTCATAATTTGTTACAATAATTTCTGATATTTTTCCACGGCTTGAAGACTTGGCTCCGTTAGTGCGAATTGCCTCTACTTTGTGGATATAAAAGTCTTTATAGAGTTCCTCTACTAATGGGCTAGATGAATTTGATAGCATTACGAAAGCTCTCTTTTCAGAGAGTGCTTTGAAAGTATCTCGCAATCGAATTTGGTCTTCATATGAAAATCCTTCATGTGTATATGAAGTAAAGGCGCTAGTTTCTGAAAGAGGGATATAGGGAGGATCGAAATAAACAAAGTCCCCAGATTTTACAAACTTTACAGCCTCTTCAAAATCACTATTCAGAATTTGAATCTTATTTTTATTCAAGTAATCTGAAATAGCTAAAATCAATGTGTCATCAACAATTTTAGGATTTTTGTAACGTCCATATGGAACATTAAATTGGTTTTTAGAATTGACCCGATAAAGACCATTGAAATTAACTCTTAACATATACATGATACGAGCTGCTCGTTCAGTAGCTGACATTGAATAGATACGTTCGTCTCTATCTACAGAGCGTAAATCTAAATAATAGTCCTTTGAGTTATTCCTTTGATGCTTCATCAATAAATCAATTAGTTCCGTTGGATTATCCTTTATCTGTTGATAGCAGTTAATCAGTTCGCTATTAAAATCGTTTATACAAGCTGTTTGAGGGGATAGCTCAAAAAACAGCGCTCCACCTCCAACAAAGGGCTCAAAATAGTTATTGTAGGAATCGGGCATAAGAGATTTGATAGTTGAAAGCAGTTGTCGCTTTCCGCCAGTCCATTTCGTAAAAGGTTGTAAATTCTTTTGATGTTTTAATACTAATTTCATAATTTTATTATACCACATTCATGCTTTTTTAGTTGTTTAATCTTAAGGGGACCTCTAAAAACTTCCTAAATTTCCCCAAAATGAGATAATTGGGGAATAAAAAGTAATGAGGAGAGCTGTCATGCATTTATTCACAGACGATGAAAAAATCTTGTCAAAACTATCAGAGAAAGGCAATCCCTTAGAACGTTTGGATGCCGTTATGGATTGGAATATCTTTCTTCCTTTGTTGTCAGAGTTATTCAGTCGTAAAGATAAAGTCATCAGTCGTGGCGGTCGTCCTCACCTAGACTATCTCATGATGTTCAAAGTGCTCTTGCTTCAACGTCTTCATAACCTATCTGACGATGCCATGGAATATCAACTGCTGGATCGTATATCTTTTCGTCGTTTTGTTGGTTGTCATGAAGACACTGTTCCCGATGCGAAAACTATCTGGCTCTATCGTGAGAAATTAACCAAGTCAGGTCGTGAAAAGGAGTTGTTTGATTTGTTCTATGCCCATCTCACAGATGAAGGAGTGATTGCCCATTCAGGT
>NZ_MSJL01000032.1 GCF_001921825.1 Streptococcus acidominimus | reverse complement strand
CAGAATAGTTAAGTGACGATAGCCTAGGAGATACACCTGTACCCATGCCGAACACAGCAGTTAAGCCCTAGAACGCCGGAAGTAGTTGGGGGTTGCCCCCTGTGAGATAGGGTAGTTGCTTAGCTAGCGAGGAGTTTTCAAGCTCCTCATTCGTTGGGAGTTTAGCTCAGCTGGGAGAGCATCTGCCTTACAAGCAGAGGGTCAGCGGTTCGATCCCGTTAACTCCCATATAGGTCCCGTAGTGTAGCGGTTATCACGTCGCCCTGTCACGGCGAAGATCGCGGGTTCGATTCCCGTCGGGACCGTTCAGAAGATATGGATATACTTTTGAAGTAGGAAAGCAGAAAGACTCGTTAGCTCAGTTGGTAGAGCATTTGACTTTTAATCAAAGGGTCGCTGGTTCGAGCCCAGCACGGGTCATTGCGGGTTTGGCGGAATTGGCAGACGCACCAGATTTAGGATCTGGCGCTTTCGGGCGTGGGGGTTCAAGTCCCTTAACCCGCATAAGAGTAGAAATAATAGGCCGGCTTAGCTCAGTTGGTAGAGCATCTGATTTGTAATCAGAGGGTCGCGTGTTCAAGTCATGTAGCCGGCATAGAGGGATAAATGCGAACGTAGTTCAGTGGTAGAACACCACCTTGCCAAGGTGGGGGTCGCGGGTTCGAATCCCGTCGTTCGCTTGAAGAGGCCGGGGTGGCGGAACTGGCAGACGCACAGGACTTAAAATCCTGCGATGGCAACATCGTACCGGTTCGATTCCGGTCCTCGGCATGAATAGGCACCCTTAGCTCAACTGGATAGAGTACCTGACTACGAATCAGGCGGTTAGAGGTTCGACTCCTCTAGGGTGCATGGCTCGCTTAATGGAGACATTAGGGGAGATTTATTTTTAGTGGGAGCGGGAAGTAGCTCAGCTTGGTGGAGGTCAAAGCAAAGCTTTGAGGTTGGAGATAGAGACTTACGGAGTAAGTCGTCCTTACAAGTACTCTACAAGTGGGATACGCCCTCTTATATCTACGGGAAGTAGCTCAGCTTGGTAGAGTACTTGGTTTGGGACCAAGGTGTCGCAGGTTCGAATCCTGTCTTCCCGATTTCTATTTTGGCGGTGTAGCTCAGCTGGCTAGAGCGTCCGGTTCATACCCGGGAGGTCGGGGGTTCGATCCCCTTCGCCGCTATTACTTGTGCTGGACCTTTAGCTCAGCTGGTTAGAGCTCTCGGCTCATAACCGAGCGGTCGTAGGTTCAAGTCCTACAAGGTCCATACTATGGAGGATTACCCAAGTCCGGCTGAAGGGAACGGTCTTGAAAACCGTCAGGCGTGTAAAAGCGTGCGTGGGTTCGAATCCCACATCCTCCTTAGCATAGTAATAACGCGGGATGGAGCAGCTAGGTAGCTCGTCGGGCTCATAACCCGAAGGTCGTAGGTTCAAATCCTGCTCCCGCAATTGATTGTGGATACGGCTCGGTAGCTCAGTTGGTAGAGCAATGGATTGAAGCTCCATGTGTCGGCGGTTCGATTCCGTCTCGCGCCATTTACGAGGGAATAAAATGCGGGTGTAGTTTAGTGGTAAAACTACAGCCTTCCAAGCTGTTGTCGCGAGTTCGATTCTCGTCACCCGCTTTTGGATAGTATCCAAACACCAAACATATGGTTTGGGCGCGTAGCTCAGATGGTTAGAGCGCACGCCTGATAAGCGTGAGGTCGGTGGTTCGATTCCACTCGTGCCCATTTTATAAATGGAGAATTACTCAAGAGGCTGAAGAGGACGGTTTGCTAAATCGTTAGGTCGGGTAACTGGCGCAAGGGTTCGAATCCCTTATTCTCCGTCATTTAACGAGATTATCAGATGATATTCTCGTTTTATTGTATAGTCTTTTATTTTACTTTTCGTACTGAGTAAGGGTTTAGGTAGTTGTCTAGTTGATAATTATTTTAAGTTCAATTATAAGATACGAGAGCTTTAAGTAACTCTAGACAATCTAATTCTACTGTGATGTAATCTGGTTTTGCTTGGCTATTTGACTACGCTTTATCAGCGAGTTGTAGTCCGGGTTCAATCACAAAAGATAAACGTAATGACTATATAAACATTTGCTTGGGTTGTATGAGGTTAGGTAAGAAATGAATAAAGTTGCTAAGTTGATTGTTGTAAGTTCAGTGTTATTGGTATTGTCATTCTCCTTATTGTTCTTGTCGGTCAATAAACGTTTGAATATTCCCTTTGTCTCAAATGGTATTCATACTTCTTTATCCTATGTGAACCAATTCCTTTCCAAGCCCATTCGTTTTTTTTCAGAGCAACGGGATGTGATTGCGGAATTGATAGAGACCTATGATGAGAATAAGGAGCTAAAAGCATCTTTAAGATCATTAGAAGGTCAAGTTGCAGAGTTGGATACGGTCAAAAAAGAAAATGATAGTTTAAGAGAAACTCTAGGGATGACGGATCGCTATGCGGATAAGCATTTTCTTGTAGGATTGGTATCTGTTCGGACACCAGTTGCTTGGAATACGCAGTTGACAATCAATTTGGGTAAAAAAGATGGTTTGACCGAGGAGATGCTAGTCGTATCAAACGGTGGTTTGGTAGGGATTATTGAGAATATCTATGATGAGGTCACAGATGTCAAGTTGCTGTCTAATTCGGACAAGGTGACCAAAATTCCTGTAAAGATTACGGCAGGAACTACCAATATTTATGGTATTTTAACAGGGTATGATACGGATACCAATAGTTTTATCATCAGTCAGTTGAATAGTGTTGATGCGATCGAGGTCGGTAGTAATGTCGTAACAAGTGATCTGGCTGGAGCTACGCCGTCCAACATTCAAATCGGAAAAGTGAGGTCTGTGAAGACGAGTAGTAGTGATTTAAGTCGCGAGTTATATGTCGAACCTACTGCGAGTTTTACCAATATTTATTCAGTCTTGGTCGTAGGAGATGGGAAATGAAAAATCATGTGAAGTATCTAATTCCACTCATATTACTTCTCGCCTTTGTGATAGATGGACAGTCCTCTACCTTATTTACCAATTTGGCACCGGGTATCATTCATATCACAAGTCACTTTCTAGTGATTATAGGCTTATTTTCCGTTCTCTATATTCCCACTTTTTACAATGTCATCATGTTTACGCTAGTCGGTTTCTTGTATGATATTTACTATTTGAATATTCTAGGGATTTTTGTGACCTTGTTCCCGTTAGTTGTATATCTGATTGATTATTTCTATCAGAGTTTAAAGTTTAAGCGAGTGACCAATCATATTATCCTCTTAGTTGTGGTCTTTGTGGTTGAGTTTGGGGCTTTCTTATTTGCGCGTTTATTTGAATTATCCAATTTATCGATGTTTATCTTCGTGATCTATAATTTGGTGCCAACCTTGATTTTCAATTCTCTTTTATTATTGATGTTACAGCCAGCATTAGAAAAAGTCTTTGGTATCACAAATAAGACATAAAAATGTAACAATCGCGTAATATATTTACGCGATTTTTTTGATAGAATGATATAGTCAGAAAGAATAGAGGAGTTTAACGAACCTATGAAGAAAAAAATCTTAGCAAGCCTGCTAGTAAGCACTATTGCTTTAACAACTGCTGGAAATGTATTGGCAGTCAAGGCAGACGATACAGATAGTAAGATTGCGGCTAAAGATGATAAAATAAAAGAAATTGCCAATCAACAAGCTAGTGCACAGGCACAGGTTGATGAAATCCAAGCGAAAGTTGACTCTATTGTTGCCGAACAGGCGAGCTTGACAGCTGAAAATGAGCAATTGCAAGCTGAATCTCAAGCCCTTAGTGCAGAAATTGAGAAATTAGCTGGTGATATTGTTTCACGTGACGAAGCCTTGAAAAAGCAAGCTCGTAGTGCGCAGACGGATGGTTCAGCAACTAGCTATATCAATACTATTTTAGATTCTAAATCAATTGTGGACGCAGTGTCTCGTGTGAATGCGATGCGTGAAATTGTTGCAGCCAACAATCGGATGCTTGAGCAACAAAAAGCAGATAAAGAAGCAATCGCAGACAAACAAAAATCTAACCAAGAAGCAATCAACGTGGTTGAAGCGAATTGGAAAAAATTAGATGATGCTTCACAGGAGCTAAACACTCAAAAAGCAGCTTTGAAAGTAGCACAATTGACTCTTGCGGCTGAAAAAGCAACAGCAGAAGATGAGAAGCAAGCCTTGATTGAAGAAAAAGCGGCAGCACAAGCAGCAGCGCAAGCAGCGGCAGCAGCACAAGCAGCTTATCAAGCACAACAAGCAGCAGTAGCTCAGCAACAACAACAACCAGTTGTAACGAACTTGGTGGCAAGTACACCTGCTCCTCAACCAAGCGCAACAGTTTCAGCGGTTTCAACAGGAAGTGCGGTAGCAGCAACACCAGTTCGCCAACCGATTAGCTATGATGCTAATAATACTTATCCGGTTGGTCAATGTACTTGGGGTGTCAAACAAGTAGCTCCTTGGGTTGGAAACTACTGGGGTAATGCAAATCAATGGTTGTATTCAGCGTCTGCAGCAGGATTCCGTACAGGTTCTACTCCACAAGTTGGAGCAGTTGCAGTATGGACGTCAGGATCTTACGGTCACGTAGCAGTTGTTACAGAAGTGAATGGTTCACAAATTCGAGTTCTTGAGTCAAACTACGCAGGTAACCAATATATCGCAGATTTCCGTGGTTTGTTTAATCCAGCAGCTGACGGTGTCGCAGGTTACATTTATCCATAATACGATCTATCACAAACTTTGGAGCAATCCAAAGTTTTTTCCTTGTTTGCTGGATTTGATTTTTGTTTGAAAATTGTTTTAAAAAGGGTTAAAATAGTAAGATAGAAATAAATAGGAGGCTGTCATGGCGTTTTCTGACATAATGTTGTTTGCCCTTAGCTCGAATCGAAAGTTAGCGGCTAAGGTTGCAGAGAAAATGGGGATTTCTTTAGGGAAATCGACCGTTCGTCAATTTTCAGATGGTGAAATTCAGGTGAATATTGAAGAGTCTATTCGCGGGAGACATGTATATATTCTTCAATCAACTAGTTCTCCAGTGAATGATAATTTAATGGAGATTTTGATTATGGTAGATGCCTTGAAACGAGCATCTGCAGAGTCAGTAAATGTCGTTATTCCTTACTATGGTTATGCACGTCAGGATCGTAAGGCACGTGCACGGGAGCCGATTACCTCTAAATTGGTTGCCAATATGTTAGAAATTGCAGGTGTGGATCGATTGTTGACCATTGATTTACACGCAGCACAGATTCAAGGTTTCTTTGATATCCCGGTGGATCACTTGATGGGTGCCCCTTTGATTGCTGATTACTTTGAGCGTCGTGGCATGGTTGGAGATGGATATGTGGTGGTGTCTCCTGACCACGGTGGTGTGACACGTGCGCGTAAGTTAGCGCAGTTCTTAAAGACACCGATTGCCATTATTGACAAGCGTCGTAGTGTCGATAAGATGAATACATCAGAAGTCATGAATATTATCGGAAATATCGAAGGTAAGACCTGTATCTTAATTGATGATATGATTGATACAGCAGGAACGATTTGCCATGCAGCTGATGCCTTGGCAGAAGCTGGAGCAGTAGAAGTGTATGCTTCATGTACCCACCCTGTTTTGTCTGGTCCTGCTATGGGGAATATTCAAAATTCTGCGATTAAGAAATTGGTTGTATTGGATACAATTGAAATTCCTGAGGAGCGTTTGATTGATAAGATTGAACAGATTTCGACAGCTGATTTATTGGCTGAGGCAATCATTCGGATTCACGAAAAGCGTCCATTGTCACCTTTGTTTGAAACAGATAAAGAATAGGCTGAAGCGAAGTTTCAGCCTATTCTTTATGTTGTAAACTTTTTCTCAACTGAAAATAGTGGTATAATGTGATTGAGTAACGCTGTTCATCAATAGGAATTGTACTCTTTGAAGATCAAGGGGAAAAAGAGACACAGCTGTTTCAGTTTTAGCACTACCTATCTAGCGTCCTTTGGGGAACAGGCTGAAAACCTCCACTGGAGTTTTTCACGCATTACATTTTCTATGTTGTCGTAGCCGTTGCGGACTATGTCCACTTACGGATACGGTATGAACGGCTAGGATATCTAAAGGGGTAAGGCTAGGAGTTTTTATAGAGTATTAAGAGCCTAGTGTATGAGTGGATAGAGAGGTGAGAAATGGAACTATATCATCGTTTTAATCGGAATTTGAATCGGATTGAAGTGTCAATGATTCGGCAGTTTGATCAAGCCATTTCAGATATTCCTGGTATTTTAAAATTAACCTTGGGAGAGCCGGATTTTACAACGCCGGATCATGTGAAGGAAGCGGCGAAAGCTGCCATTGATGCCGATCAGAGCCATTATACGGGTATGGCGGGGTTACTGGAATTGCGGCAGGCAGCAGCAGAATTTGTTGCGGAAAAATACAACTTGTCTTATAATCCCATGAATGAAATCCTGGTTACAATCGGAGCAACAGAAGCCTTATCTGCTAGTTTGGTGGCGATTTTGGAGCAGGGAGACACTGTCTTGTTGCCAGCCCCTGCTTATCCGGGGTATGAGCCGATTGTCAATATGGTGGGGGCAGATATTGTCGAGATTGACACAACGACAAATGCTTTTGTGTTGACAGCAGAGATGTTGGAACAAGCGATTGTTGAGCAGGGGGACAAACTCAAGGCGGTAATCTTGAATTATCCTGCAAATCCGACAGGAGTAACCTATTCTCGAGAGCAGATTCAAGCCTTTGCAGAGGTTCTGAAGAAATATCCTATTTTTGTCTTGTCAGATGAGGTTTATGCGGAATTAACCTATACAGGAGAGCCCCATGTATCGATTGCGGAGTACCTGCCAGATCAGACGATTGTCATTCAAGGCTTGTCTAAATCGCATGCCATGACAGGTTGGCGGATTGGTATGATTATGTCGTGTGCAGAGATTATTAGTCAGGTGATTAAAAGTCATCAATATTTAGTGACAGCAGCAGCTACGGCTATGCAGTATGGTGCCTTGGAAGCCTTGGAAGGTGGGAAGGATGATGCTCTGCCAATGCGGCAAGAATACGTCAAGCGCAGGGATTATCTGATTGAGAAGATGACGGAGCTTGGCTTTACAATCATTAAGCCAGATGGGGCATTTTATATCTTTGCCAAGATTCCAGATGGCTACCATCAAGATTCCTTTACTTTCTTGCAGGAATTTGCCCGTAAAAAAGCGGTTGCCTTTATCCCTGGTGCTGCCTTTGGTCAGTATGGAGAGGGCTATATTCGGATTTCTTATGCAGCTAGTATGGAGACGATAGAGCAGGCAATGATACGATTGAAAGAATTTATGGCAGACTATGGAACGGATTGAAACAAGCGGAATCGTTCTTTATAATCGAGACTTTCGTGAAGAGGATAAATTGGTTAAAATCTTTACTGAACAGGCTGGAAAACGAATGTTTTTCGTGAAATATGCTGCTAAATCGAAACTGACTGCTGCAATTCAGCCCTTGACCTATGCAGATTTTATTGTCAAAATCAGTGAAGATGGCTTGAGTTATATAGAGGATTTCCATCAGGTTCAAGCCTTTCGCCACCTCAATCAGGATATTTTCTGCTTGAGTTATGCGACTTATATATTAGCTTTAGCGGATGCTTGTGTACAGGATAAAATTCATGATGCAGCTCTGTTTGCTTTCTTGGTGAAAACCTTGGAGCTAATGGATTCGGGCTTGGATTATGAGATTTTGACTAATATTTTTGAGATACAATTACTGGGACGGTTCGGGGTGTCCTTGAATGTGCATGAATGTGTCTTTTGCCACCGGGTGGGTATACCCTTTGATTATTCTTATCGCTATTCAGGGGTGCTATGCCCACAACACTATCATGAAGATGAGAGGCGCTTGCATCTGGATCCTAATGTGCTCTATCTGATTGACCAATTTCAGGCGATTTCTTTTGGTGAATTGGAGCGGATTTCGGTCAAGGATGGGATGAAGCGTAAATTGCGGCTTTTTATTGATCAGCTCTATGATGAGTATGTCGGCATCCATCTAAAATCAAAGAAATTTATTGACGATCTGTCTTCTTGGGGGCAGTTAATGAAACAAACAGAAAATGAGGAATCAAAATGAAACGTATTGCTGTTGATGCAATGGGGGGAGACCATGCTCCACAAGCTATTGTAGAAGGTGTCAATCAGGCATTGGCTGCTTTTTCTGATATTGAGATCCAGTTGTATGGAGATGAGGCAAAGATCAAACCTCTTTTGACCAGTATGGATCGGGTATCGATTATTCATACGGAAGAGAAGATCGAGTCAAATGATGAGCCAGTCAAGGCGATTCGACGCAAGAAACATTCTTCTATGGTGCTTGCGACCAAGGCTGTTAAGACAGGGGAGGCTGATGCAGTCTTATCTGCTGGAAATACAGGAGCCCTTCTTGCTGCCGGTGTCTTTGTTGTCGGGCGCTTGAAGCAGATCGATCGTCCGGGTTTGTTATCAACCTTGCCAACGATGGATGGAACAGGCTTTGACATGATGGACTTGGGGGCTAATGCGGAAAATACAGCTCATCATTTGCATCAATATGCAATTTTGGGATCCTTTTATGCCCAGTATGTTCGCGGGATTACCCGTCCACGTGTAGCCTTGTTGAACAATGGGACAGAAGAATCAAAAGGAACGCCTATTCATAAGGAAGCCTATGAATTGCTCTTAGCAGATGAATCGATTCATTTTATTGGGAATATCGAGGCGCGTGAACTGTTAAATGGGGTTGCAGATGTAGTAGTGACGGATGGTTTCACGGGAAACGCGGTGCTAAAGACCATTGAGGGAACGGCAAAAAGTATCCTCAGCCAGCTCAATTCGGCTATCAAAAATGGTGGCTTATTGGCAAAAATAGGTGGCTTGCTCTTGAAACCGACCTTGAAGTCGGCTCTTGGAGCCCTCGACTACAAAAAAGCGGGAGGGGCGGTACTTCTGGGCTTAAAAGCACCTGTCATTAAGGCGCACGGGTCGAGCGATGCAGTAGCGATCTATCATACAATTCGCCAGATTCGAACCATGCTAGGAGCGGAGATTATCCAGAAATCAGTTGAGCATTTTTCACAGGAGGAGGCAGCTCATGACTAAGGAAGAAATTTATCAGCGAATTGAGGAAATTCTTATCGAGGAAAAAGGCGATGGCTTGCTGCTTCACCCAGAGTTGGCTGTTCAGGAAGAATTGCTGGAGGATTCTGTTGAGGTCATGGAGCTGGTTTTGACCTTGGAGGATGAATTTCACATCATGATTTCCGATGAAGCGATTGAAGGATTTGAAACACTGGCAGATATTGTAGCTTATATTGAGGAGCAAACAGGAGGCTAATCAATGCTATATGGGCAAATAGTCTAGTTGACCTGAAAATTTAGAGGATATGATAGTTGCTGTTTGCTAAGGGTGGCTAAGTAGAAGCTATCTCTATCTGCGTTTTTTATACTCATCAAAAATCAATATCTAATGTTGTTACTATCCCTTGCTGAATGTTGGAACACTATATTTTTTAAACAAGCTATTGCTAAGAAAGTATATGGAGAGTGTTCAAGCAGTCGCAATCTAATTTTTATATGCTCAATAGAGTAACTAAACGTTCGTCTTTTGGTGAACGTTTTTTGGTTTGTCAGGTGAGTTTATTAGTATTTTCTTGAATAAACGAATATTATATGATAAAATATAGCGAAAAATAAAAAAAGGAAAGCAAAGGCGAACAATATTATGAAGCGGTCATTGTTATATTCGGGGAAAGCTAAGGACATTTATTTGACAGAAGATGATGAGCTGATTGTCTCCTGCTATAAGGATCAGGCGACAGCCTTCAATGGTCTGAAAAAGGAAGAAGTGATTGGCAAGGGACGACTGAATAATCAGATTTCGTCATTGATTTTTGAAAAACTAAATCAAGCAGGTATCGCAACCCATTTTGTTGAAAAACTGTCGGACACGGAGCAGTTGAACAAAAAGGTTGCGATTATTCCACTTGAAGTGGTGCTCCGTAACTATACGGCGGGTTCTTTTTCCAAACGCTTTGGTGTGGCAGAAGGTATCCAGTTGGAACAGCCGATTGTGGAATTTTACTATAAAAAAGATGAATTGGATGATCCTTTTATCAACGATGAACACGTTGCCTTTTTAGATATTGCTTCAAAAGAGGAAATTGCCTATATCAAGGAAGAAACAAGAAAGATCAATGGTTTGTTAAGTAGCTGGTTTGCAGAGATTGGCTTGACATTGATTGACTTCAAGTTGGAATTTGGTAAGGATAAGGATGGTCAGATTATCCTAGCGGATGAATTTTCACCGGATAATTGCAGGCTCTGGGATGCAGATGGGCACCACATGGACAAGGATGTCTTTCGCCGTGGTCTTGGAGAGATGACCGATGTTTATCAAATTGTATGGGAAAAATTACAGGAGTTGGACTAAGATGAACAAACGAATTTTTGTCGAGAAAAAAGCGAGTTTTCAGATTCAATCAGTGAGCTTGCTACGGGAACTGCAGGAGCGCTTAGGAGTTACGAGTTTGACGAGCCTGCGTTTGGTACAGGTCTATGATGTCTTTGGTTTGGATGAGGCATTATTGGAGGTAGCTGAGGAGCGGATTTTTTCAGAAAAGGTGACCGATAGACTTCTCACCGATAGCGAGGTGGCAGCTAGTCTTGCAAGTAGTCGCTTCTTTGCGATCGAGGCTTTGCCAGGCCAATTTGACCAGCGCGCAGCCAGCAGTCAGGAGGCACTTTTCCTCTTAGGAGCGGGCAGTAATGTGACAGTAAAATCTGCTCAACTCTATCTCTTAAATGCGGATGTGAGTGATACTGATTTTGCAGAGATTCAGTCTTATTTGCTCAATCCTGTGGATTCGCGTTTCAAGGATGTGACGGCGGGCTTGGAAGCACCTGTCTTTTCGAGTTCTGATGCGCTTATTCCTGTACTTGATTTTTTCAAGGATTACACCGAAGCGGATTTTGCCCAGTATAAAAAAGACCAAGGACTTGCTATGGAAGTGGCGGATTTGCTCTTTATTCAAGACTATTTTGCCTCCATTGGTCGCTGTCCGACAGAGACAGAGTTGAAAGTCTTGGATACCTATTGGTCAGACCATTGTCGCCACACGACCTTTGAGACAGAGCTGCGTCAAATTGATTTTTCAGAATCCCGCTTTCAAGAGCAGCTGCAGGCGACTTATGAGAAGTATCTTGAGATGAGAAGGGACTTGGGGCGTGCGGATAAGCCACAGACTCTCATGGATATGGCAACGATTTTTGGCCGCTATGAGCGGGCTAATGGACGTTTGGATGATCTTGAAGTATCTGATGAAATCAATGCTTGCTCGGTAGAAATCGAAGTGGATGTGAACGGTGTCAAAGAGCCGTGGCTGCTGATGTTTAAAAATGAAACCCATAATCATCCAACAGAAATTGAGCCTTTTGGTGGGGCAGCAACCTGTATCGGAGGTGCTATTCGTGACCCACTTTCAGGTCGTTCCTATGTCTATCAGGCTATGCGGATTTCGGGAGCAGGCGACATTACCCAGCCCCTGTCTGCGACTCGCCCAGGAAAACTACCACAACAGGTTATCTCGAAAACGGCTGCACATGGCTATTCTTCCTATGGAAATCAAATTGGACTTGCGACGACCTATGTGCGGGAGTACTTCCACCCAGGATTTGTGGCAAAACGTATGGAGTTAGGTGCCGTTGTAGGAGCTGCTCCAAAGGAAAATGTAATCCGTGAAAAGCCAATTGCAGGAGATGTCATCATTCTTCTTGGTGGGAAGACGGGTCGTGATGGTGTAGGCGGAGCGACAGGTTCTTCCAAGGTTCAGACAGCCACATCTGTTGAAACAGCTGGAGCTGAAGTCCAAAAAGGAAATGCGATTGAGGAACGGAAAATTCAACGGCTCTTTCGAGATAAAGCGGTCACCCGCTTAATTAAGAAGTCCAATGATTTTGGGGCAGGAGGCGTATGCGTTGCCATTGGTGAATTGGCAGACGGTCTTGAAATCGACTTGGATAAGGTGCCACTCAAGTACCAAGGTTTGAATGGGACAGAGATTGCCATTTCAGAAAGTCAAGAACGGATGGCAGTCGTCATTTCTCCAGAAGATGTGGAGACTTTTATTACTCTAGCAGCTAAGGAGAATATCTTAGCAGTTCCAGTGGCACAAGTGACTGAAACTCCAAATCTTGTCATGACTTGGAAAGGACAGAAGATTGTTGATATTGAGCGTTCTTTCCTTGATACCAACGGCGTGCGTGTAGTGGTAGACGCGACAGTGACAGATAGTCAGCAAGCCTTGCCAGAACAACGAAAGACTTCACTAGAAACTCTGAAAGAGGACATGAAGGCTCTCTTATCAGACTTGAATCATGCTAGCCAAAAGGGCTTGCAGACGATTTTTGATAGTTCGGTAGGGCGTTCAACGGTTAATCATCCGCTGGGTGGGCGTTATCAACTCACACCGACCGAAAGTTCGGTTCAGAAGTTGCCAGTAGAGCATGGGGTGACAGAAACGGTTTCTGTCATGGCTCAAGGCTACAATCCTTTGATTGCAGCATGGTCTCCTTACCATGGGGCAGCCTATGCGGTGATTGAGGCAACGAGCCGCTTGGTGGCAACAGGCAGTAACTGGGAAAAGGCTCGCTTCTCCTATCAGGAATACTTTGAACGGATGGATAAAGAAGCTAGCCGTTTTGGAAAACCTGTTGCAGCATTACTTGGGTCTATTGAGGCTCAAATTCAGCTGGGGCTTCCGTCAATTGGAGGAAAGGACTCCATGTCTGGAACCTTTGAGGAGTTGACAGTTCCTCCGACCTTGGTGGCTTTTGGGGTAACGACGTCAACAGTAGACCGCATCTTATCACCAGAATTTAAGGCAGCTGGTGAATACCTCTACTATATTCCAGGAGCAGCGATTTCTGCCGACATTGATTTTACGACAATCAAGGAAAATTTCAATCGCTTTACAGAAATTCAAAGAAAGCACAGGATTACAGCGGCTGCCGCAGTCAAGTATGGTGGCGTGGCAGAAGCACTTGCACTGATGACATTTGGGAACTGTATCGGGGCAAATCTAGTACTTGACCAACTAGAGACCAGCTTACAAGGTCAACTAGGAGGATTTGTCTTTACCAGCCCAGACGAGATCGAGGGACTGGTAGCTATCGGGCAGACAAGCAGTGAAGCAAGCCTTGTTATCAATGGCGTGACTTTACCTGTTGCAGAGTTGTTAGCAGAGTTTGAGGGAAGACTTGAGGGAATTTATCCGACTGTTTTTGAACAGGATAGTCGGATGGCAGAAGTTGTACCAGTTGTGACAGACTTTGTCCAAAAGAGCAAGGAAGCAGTCGCTCAACCGTTGGTCTATATTCCTGTCTTTCCGGGTACTAATTCCGAGTATGATTCAGCCAAGGCCTTTGAACAAGCGGGTGCGAAAGTGAAACTTGAGCCATTTGTAACCCTAGATGAAGCAAGTCTGGCACAATCTGTTGCCAATATGGTTGCCTCTCTTAGCCAAGCTCAGATTCTCTTTTTTGCAGGTGGATTTTCAGCGGCAGATGAGCCGGATGGCTCTGCTAAATTTATCGTCAATATCCTGCTCAATGAGAAAATCAAGGCGGCGATTGATGCCTTTATCGAGCGTGGGGGTCTCATTATCGGTATCTGTAATGGATTCCAAGCCCTTGTCAAATCAGGTCTCCTACCTTATGGTAACTTTGAAGAAGCAGGTGAAACGAGTCCTACCCTCTTTTACAATGATGCCAACCAGCACGTGGCAAAAATGGTAGAAACTAGAATTGCCAATACCAATTCACCGTGGCTTGCTGGGGTGGAAGTTGGTGATATTCAT
Source organism: Streptococcus acidominimus (assembly GCF_001921825.1). Classification (GTDB taxonomy): domain Bacteria; phylum Bacillota; class Bacilli; order Lactobacillales; family Streptococcaceae; genus Streptococcus; species Streptococcus acidominimus. Next base: position 13,071 of record NZ_MSJL01000032.1, on the reverse strand, counting down.
GCTATTCCAGTATCGCATGGGGAAGGAAAATTTGTCGTGACAGAAGCAGAATTTGCGGAACTTCGTGATAATGGGCAGATTTTCAGCCAGTATGTGGATTTTGAGGGGCAAGCAAGTATGGATAGCCGCCATAATCCAAACGGATCCTTGTATGCGATTGAGGGGATTACGAGCAAAAATGGGCAAATCCTTGGGAAAATGGGGCATTCTGAACGCTATGAAGCAGGACTGTTTCAAAATATTCCAGGAGAAAAAGATCAGAAGTTGTTTGAAAGTGCCGTGCGGTATTTTACACAAGATTAAGAGGAACACATGAAATACGAAATAAAATCTCTCAATGAAGAATGCGGTTTGTTTGGCATCTGGGGGCATCCTCAGGCCAGTCAAGTGACTTATTTTGGACTGCATAGTTTGCAGCATCGTGGGCAAGAAGGGGCTGGGATTTTGGCTAATGAAGCTGGAAATCTCCGCCGCCACCGTGGTTTAGGCTTGGTTTCAGAAGTCTTTAAACGGCAAGAAGATTTGGAACAGTTACAAGGTCATGCGGCAATTGGACATGTCCGTTATGCCACAGCAGGTGGAGCTTCTATCAACAATGTTCAGCCCTTCTTATTTGACTTCTTTGATATGCAGTTGGGTCTTGCCCACAACGGGAACTTGACCAATACCCAAAGTTTAAAGAGGGAATTGGAAGCACAGGGGGCAATTTTTTCTAGCTCCTCAGATACAGAAATTTTGATGCACCTCATTCGTCGCAGTAAAAAAGAGTTCCTGCTCGATAAGATCAAGGAGGCTCTCAATCAGGTTAAGGGTGGTTTTGCCTATCTGATTATGGCAGAGGATAAGCTGATTGCCGCGCTTGATCCTAATGGATTTCGTCCCTTGTCAATCGGGCGGATGAAAAATGGTGCTTGGGTGGTATCAAGTGAGACCTGTGCCTTTGAAGTGGTCGGCGCCGAGTGGGTCGAAGATGTAAAACCGGGAGAGCTAGTCATCATTGATGATCAGGGGATCCAGCATGACAGCTATACAGATGATACTCAACTAGCGATTTGCTCTATGGAATATGTCTATTTTGCACGTCCTGATAGCGTGATTAACGGGATTAACGTCCATGCAGCACGAAAAAAAATGGGTCGTCGCTTGGCACAGGAAGCCAAGATCGAAGCGGATATTGTGGTTGGTGTGCCAAATTCTTCCTTGTCTGCAGCCAGTGGCTACGCGGAAGAATCAGGTCTGCCTTATGAAATGGGCTTGATTAAAAATCAATATACCCAGCGTACCTTTATTCAGCCAACACAGGAATTGCGTGAGCAAGGGGTTCGGATGAAATTGTCTGCTGTCTCTAGCATTGTTAAAGGAAAGCGTGTAGTCATGGTTGATGACTCGATTGTGCGAGGGACAACGAGCCGACGCATTGTTCAATTGTTGCGGGATGCAGGTGCGGCAGAAGTCCATGTGGCGATTGCCAGTCCTCCCTTGAAATATCCTTGCTTTTTCGGAATTGATATTCAACAAAGGAGCGAATTGATTGCGGCTAACCATAGCAATGAGGAGATTTGCGAGATTATCGGAGCAGATAGCTTGAGCTTCTTGTCTTTGGAGGGCTTGATTGAGGGAGTTGGTATGGAGACGGATGCCCCAAATGGTGGATTGTGTGTCGCCTATTTTGACGGGGATTACCCGACACCTCTCTACGATTATGAGGAACGCTATTTGGAAAGCCTGGCAGAAAAAACGAGTTTTTACTAATCTACTTGCTTTATTTTTGTAAATATGTTTATGCTAAAAAAATAAGTAACTAGATGATGGTATTTAAAGGAGAATAGAATGTCAAAAAATACATACGCAGCTTCAGGTGTTGATGTAGAGGCCGGCTATGAGGTTGTAGAGCGTATCAAAAAGCATGTCAAAAAGACGGAACGTCTGGGTGTTATGGGAGCTCTTGGCGGTTTTGGAGGGATGTTTGATCTGACCCAACTCTCGGTCAAGGAACCGGTCTTGATTTCTGGGACAGACGGGGTTGGAACCAAACTGATGCTAGCGATTCAGTACGATAAGCACGATACCATTGGACAGGACTGTGTCGCTATGTGTGTCAATGATATTGTCGCAGCAGGAGCTGAACCTCTCTATTTCCTTGACTATATTGCAACGGGGAAGAATATCCCTGAAAAGTTAGAGCAGGTTGTCAAAGGGGTAGCAGATGGGTGTCTTGCAGCAGGCGCTGCCCTTATCGGAGGAGAGACAGCTGAAATGCCCGGCATGTACGGCGAAGATGACTATGATTTAGCAGGGTTTGCGGTCGGTATCGCAGAGAAGTCCCAGATTATCGATGGGTCAAAGGTTGTCAAAGGCGATGTTCTTCTAGGTCTTGCCTCAAGTGGTATTCATTCGAATGGCTACTCTCTTGTTCGCCGTGTCTTTGCAGACTATACAGGGGATGAGATCCTGCCTGAACTAGAAGGGAAGCCCCTCAAGGAAGTCTTGTTGGAACCAACCCGTATCTACGTTAAGGCCTTGCTTCCTCTCATTAAGGAAAACTTGGTTCACGGGATTGCCCACATCACAGGTGGTGGCTTTATTGAAAATATCCCCCGGATGTTTGGGCCAGCATTAGCTGCTGAGATTGATGAAAGTCAGGTACCAGTTTTGCCGATTTTCAAGGCTCTGGAGAAATATGGTGAGATTCCGCATGCTGAAATGTTTGAAATTTTCAATATGGGGCTTGGCATGGTTCTTGCAGTAGCAGCAGAAGATGTGGCGCGTGTGAAAGAATTATTGGACGAAGAAGTCTATGAAATCGGTCGAATTGTGGAAAAAGCTGACGCTAGTGTGGTGATCCGCTAATGGTATCTTGCTACATTGTAGCTCAAAAAATGGAAGAAAGGAATGTTTAGTTAGAGTGCCTAACTAAACGCGGGACTTATTTTCTAGAGTAAAATAGTTAGTAGACGTTTTGAGCCAAGGAGTTTAGGATGACGGTTGGATTGAAAGGGATTGTTTCTTCTTGATTTCATGCCCTCGGTTAAAATCCAAGTTCTACAAAAAAACACATTCAAACAAGGTCAGCGTTGCTTGAGGCTGGGCTCAAGTCTAGCCTCGCTTCTCATGGTTCGTGTCAACATCTCAGCGCAGTGGTTGATTGGCAGATTTGTTCGTGTCTCTCACTCTAAATCTGACCTAATCAACTGTGCGGGGGTGGGAAGACGAACTCTTTTTCGACCAGTCGAGTTCTTTCCCACTCCCTGTGCTGGCTCCTTGTTTGCATTTAGGATTACTGCTAGGAATGGTTCGCAAGTCGAACAGTCCCTTTGTATCAATATGAAAATCGCAGTTTTTGCCTCAGGAAATGGCTCTAATTTTCAAGTGATTGCCGAGCAATTTCCTGTTGAGTTTGTCTTTTCAGACCATCGAGACGCCTATGTACTGGAGCGCGCAAAGAAGCTGGGGGTGCCAGCTTATGCTTTTGAACTCAAGGAGTTCGACGATAAGGCGCAGTATGAAAGTGCGATTGTGGAGCTTTTAGACAAGCATGCGATCGACCTCGTGGTCTTAGCAGGTTACATGAAGATTGTGGCAACCACTCTTCTTGCTCGCTATGAGGGGCGCATGATTAACATTCATCCCGCCTACTTGCCTGAATTTCCAGGAGCTCATGGGATTGAAGATGCTTGGAATGCAGGCGTTTCCCAGTCTGGTGTCACCGTTCATTGGGTGGATTCAGGCGTTGACAGCGGGCAGATTATCCGTCAGGAGCGCGTGCCGATTTTGCCAGAGGATACGCTAGAGAGCTTTGAAGAGCGGATCCATGCCATGGAATACCAGCTCTATCCAGAGGTCTTGAGGGAGTTGCTCAATGGTAGCACTTAGATTCGTCGATGAAGAAAATTTCGCACAGGTCATTGAATTGACGGTTGCGGAGAAAGATAAGCAGTTCGTAGCTTCCAATCTTCGTTCACTTGCGGATTGTTGGTTGTATCGAGAAAATGGAGATGTCTTTCCCTATGCTATTTACGCAGACGATAAGGTAGTAGGCTTTGCCTTGATTGATGTAGACGAGGAGGAATCTTGCTACATGATTTGGCGCTTTATGATTGATCAGCATCAGCAGGGGAAAGGCTATGGTAAGTCTGCTGTTTTGGCGCTTATGGAGCATGCGAAAATCTTAGGAAGTTACCAAACCATTCGAGCGGATTTTGTTAAGGGAAATCAGCGAATGGAGGGGTTATTGCTATCGCTAGGGTTTACTAAGTGTGGTCAAGATGACCGAGAAATCTTTATGAGACGAACGCTTTGAAATGATGAGTAATACTCTTTGAAGATCAACTATTTTTGAATTAGAAGAGCTTAGAAAGTTGGTTTTATCTCGAATGGTGAGGAAGTTAGTTGCGCCATCTTATCTCCAACTTTCAACGATCTCCCAGAGAGTTGAAGCTGGTCTATTTTTGATTTTCGTTGAGTATAAACATATAGGAAAAATAAGGAGAAATCATGACAAAAAAAGCCTTGATTAGTGTGTCGGATAAGACAGGCATTGTGGCATTTGCCCAAAAATTAAAAGGGTTGGGATGGGAGATTGTCTCAACTGGAGGAACCAAGACAGCTCTTGATGCAGCTGGTCTGGAGACCATTGCGATTGATGATGTCACAGGATTTCCAGAGATGATGGATGGGAGGGTCAAGACACTTCATCCGAAGATTCATGGTGGTCTCTTAGCGAGACGAGATCTTGATACCCACCTAGAAGCTGCAAAGGGACATGGCATTGACCTGATTGACTTGGTGGTGGTGAATCTTTATCCGTTCAAAGAAACGATTGAAAAGCCAGATGTTACCTATGCTGATGCAGTAGAAAATATCGACATTGGTGGACCATCCATGCTTCGTTCTGCGGCTAAAAATCATGCTAGTGTGACTGTTCTTGTGGATCCAGCGGATTATCAACTTGTATTGGAAGAGTTAGAAACTGCAGGTGAGACAAGCCTTGATACACGCAAGCGTCTAGCAGCTAAGGTCTTTCGCCATACTGCAGCTTATGACGCCTTGATTGCAGACTACTTTACCAATCAAGTGGGGGAAGAAAAGCCAGAGAAATTGACCCTGACCTATGAACTCAAGCAGCCTATGCGCTATGGAGAAAACCCGCAACAGGATGCCGATTTCTACCAGACTGCCCTCCCGCTAGCTTACTCTATCGCAGCCAGCAAGCAGCTAAATGGAAAAGAATTGTCCTTTAACAATATTCGAGATGCTGATGCAGCGATTCGCATTATTCGAGATTTTCCAGACCGTCCAACAGTGGTGGCACTCAAGCACATGAATCCATGCGGTATTGGACAAGCAGATGATATTGAAACGGCTTGGGACTATGCCTATGCGTCAGACCCCGTGTCTATTTTTGGTGGAATTGTTGTGCTCAACCGTGAGGTAGATGCAGCGACAGCTGAAAAGATGCACCCGATTTTCCTAGAAATCATTATTGCACCAAGCTATACTCCAGAAGCCTTGGAGATTTTGACCAATAAAAAGAAAAATCTCCGAATTTTGGCGCTTGATTTTAGTCAACAAACCGAAAGTACGACTGAAAAAGAAGTGACAGGTGTGCTAGGTGGTCTGCTGGTTCAAAATCAGGATGTGGTGGTAGAAGATCCAAGCGATTGGGAAATCGTGACCGAACGCAAGCCAAGCACTGAGGAGCAGACGGCTCTTGAATTTGCTTGGAAATCTATAAAATATGTCAAATCAAATGGTATTATCATTACAAATGATCACATGGTATTAGGTGTTGGACCGGGGCAGACCAACCGTGTAGCCTCCGTAAAGATTGCTGTTGAGCAGGCAAAAGACCGCCTAGATGGCGCTGTTCTTGCTAGTGATGCCTTCTTCCCATTTGCGGATAATATCGAAGAAATCGCAGCCGCAGGTATCAAGGCCATCATCCAGCCCGGTGGCTCTGTCCGCGACCAAGAATCCATCGAGGCAGCCGATAAACACGGCTTAACCATGATCTTTACCGGCGTGCGACATTTTAGGCATTGATTTTGTGAAGAATAGGATGTAATAAAATCTTTATCTTTTATATAGTCATTTAGTTTATCTTTTATTACTTCGTTAACTCGTCTTGTATAATTGAACTTGAGCTACAACTCACTGACAAAAAGATAAATACTCCTAGAAGCCAAAGCTTCTTCGTCGTATTTCCTATTTTGTCTAGGAGTTGCTTCCACAGTCTAGGAATAGACTGTGGAAGGTTGGAGATAAAACGAGTGAAACTCGTGTCAAACGCTCTCGTATCTTGAGTAATTGAACACGCCCTAAACTCTGTGCGAAAAAGATAAATCTTCCTAGAGTCTGATGACTCTGCGTCAGATTTCCTATTTTCGCTTTGAGTTTTTAACGGGCTTTGTATCTTAAGTTGTACTATTGAGAAAAGTTACACTTTTCTTATCTATCATTTGAAATAGTTATCAACTAGACAACTACCTGCGACTTTTGACGAAAACTTCGTTTTCTTTATTTCCCGCCTCCAACAGTCTCTCCCCAGACTGTTTGAGCTAGTACTAAAAGTAAACTAAACAACTATATCATGATTTTATTGAGTATCAGATTCCCACTATATCTTTTAGAATCCCGAGCTTCGTTCAGGCTGTGCTTGGGATTTTTGTGTTTTGTTTGTTTACAGTATTTTGGTTTCTGTTTCCTACTAGGCAAGGAATTGATACTCTTTAAAAATTAAAAGATATTTGTCAAGAGCCTTGATGTAATGGAGTTTGCATAGAGTTTAGGCTGTGTTCAATTATAAAAGCTAAAGGAAATGGCTATATCGTTCGGAAATGGAATAAAAAAGGGGGTATTTTATAGAAAGGATAGATAAAAACGAATGTTTTTGGTACAATATCTTTATAAAATACGTTTTTAGAGGTATAGAGATGAAGCTGTTAGTTGTTGGATCAGGTGGTCGTGAACATGCGATTGCAAAGAAGTTATTAGAATCAAAAAGCGTTGAAAAAGTCTTTGTTGCTCCTGGGAATAGCGGGATGTTGGCAGATGGGCTTGAGTTGGTCAATATCAATATTTCCGAACATTCTAGCTTGATTGCCTTTGCGCAGAAAGAAGAGATTGCTTGGACCTTTGTGGGACCAGATGATGCTCTGGCGGCAGGTCTGGTTGATGATTTTGAAGCAGCAGGTTTGCTGGCCTTTGGCCCTAGAAAAAATGCAGCAGAGCTAGAATGGTCCAAGGATTTTGCCAAATCCATCATGACCAAATACGGCGTACCAACAGCAGGTTATGAAACTTTTTCTGATTTTGAAGCTGCAAAAGCCTATATTGAAGCCAAAGGAGCCCCAATCGTGGTCAAGGCGGATGGCTTGGCACTCGGAAAAGGTGTCGTGGTTGCTGAAACGGTGGAAGAAGCCGTGGCTGCAGCTCATGACATGCTTCTTGACAATAAATTTGGTGATAGTGGCGCGCGCGTGGTAATCGAAGAATTTTTGACGGGTGAAGAATTTTCTTTATTTGCCTTTGTAAATGGAGAAGACTTTTACCTCATGCCGACAGCGCAGGATCACAAGCGGGCTTTTGATAATGATAAGGGTCCAAATACGGGTGGTATGGGTGCCTATGCTCCTGTCCCTCATTTGCCAGCTAGTGCAGTGGCGCGGTCGGTGGCAGAGATTATAAGACCTATCTTGAAAGGAATGGTCGCAGAAGGTCGTCCCTATCTTGGGGTGCTCTATGCAGGCTTAATTTTGACAGCAGACGGTCCTAAGGTGATTGAGTTCAATGCTCGCTTTGGAGACCCGGAGACCCAGATCATTTTACCTCGTCTGACATCTGACTTTGCAGCAGGGATCACAGATTTACTAGCAGGAAAGGTTCCGACCTTTACTTGGCTAGAAAGGGGGGTGACCTTGGGGGTTGTGGTCGCAAGTGAGGGTTATCCTTTAAACTATGAAAAAGGGGTACGATTGCCAGCCAAGACTAGCGGAGAAATTGAGACCTACTATGCTGGTGCGGCTTTGAATGCTAAGCAGGAACTGGTCTCAAATGGTGGTCGTGTCTATATGCTCGTCACCACGCAGGAGACCGTTTCACAGGCACAAAAGGTGATTTATCAGCAGTTGGAACAGCAGAATACGACAGGTATGTTTTATCGGACAGATATTGGAAATAAGGCGAATAAATAAGGAGAGATTATGACACAGACACTTGTATCGCTCATTATGGGCTCTATTTCGGACTGGGAAACCATGAAAAAAGCAGCGCAGATTTTGGATGACTTTGGTGTTGGCTATGAAAAGAAGGTGGTCTCTGCCCACCGGACGCCCGACTTGATGTTTGAACATGCAGCAAAAGCTCGTGAACGGGGCATCAAGGTCATTATCGCAGGTGCAGGTGGTGCAGCCCACCTGCCAGGGATGGTGGCTGCTAAAACAACCTTACCGGTCATTGGGGTGCCTGTAAAATCGCGCGCTCTTTCTGGGATCGATTCGCTTTACTCTATTGTGCAGATGCCGGGTGGTGTACCTGTGATGACTATGGCGATTGGGGAGAGCGGAGCGACCAATGCAGGTTTATCTGCTGTGCGGATTCTGTCGCTTGAAAACCCAGATTTGAATAAGAAATTGCTAGAGTTTGCAGAAAAACAAGGGAAAATTGCAGAGGAGTCCAGTCATGACCTTATCTAAGACAATTGGGATTATCGGTGGCGGTCAGCTAGGTCAGATGATGGCCATTTCAGCCATTTATCGTGGACACAAGGTCATCACCCTCGATCCAGCAGCGGACTGTCCAGCATCTCGAGTAAGTGAAGTCATTGTGGCAGATTATACGGATGTGGACGCCCTAGCGAGCTTGGCTGCACGTTGTGATATATTGACCTATGAGTTTGAAAATGTGAATGCGGATAGCCTTGAAGCAGTAGCGGACAAGGCACTGTTACCCCAAGGAACGGCTCTCTTGCGGATTGCCCAAAATCGGATTGCTGAAAAAGCCTTTTTGACCAAAGCAGGGGTCGGTCTAGCTCCCTATCGAATTGTGAGTTCAAGTCTCGATTTGGCAGACTATGATTTTTCGACGACGCGAGTGCTAAAAACTGCTACGGGTGGTTATGATGGTCACGGTCAGGTGGTTATTCGTGATGTGGAAAGTCTGGCACAAGCAAAGGTTTTGGCGGATCAGACGGATTGTGTCTTGGAAGATTTTGTACCCTTTGATTTGGAAATTTCCGTCTTGGTTTCAGGAAATGGTCGAGAGCTGACCGTCTTTCCTGTTCAAGAAAATATTCACCGCAATAATATTCTTTCTAAAACGATTGTTCCTGCTCGTATTTCAGAGCACTTGGCTGAAAAAGCTGTTCAAATGGCGAAAAAAATTGCCACAGACTTGCAACTTTTTGGTACACTATGTATAGAGATGTTTGTTGCTGGGGAGGAAATTCTCGTCAATGAACTTGCGCCTCGCCCTCATAATTCGGGGCATTACAGCATAGAAGCCTGCAACTTTTCCCAGTTTGATACCCATATTTTGGGCATCTTAGGCGAACCCTTGCCGGACATTCAACTCTATGCACCAGCTGTCATGTTCAATGTTTTAGGGCAGGATATGGAACAGGCGCAAGCCTATGTCGCAGAAAACCCTAGTGCCCACCTGCACCTCTATGGCAAAGCAGAAGCCAAGCACAACCGCAAGATGGGACATGTGACGGTTGTGGGTGAGAAGGTGAATTTGATTAAAGAATTTTTAGGCTAGTTCAGCCTAAGGAGGATTTGTATGATGCAGATTCCATGGATTGTGTTACTGTTTCCATTATTGATTTGGAGTGCAGTGATTGCCACAATTGTCTATCTTTTTCGTTGCTTACATCGCATCATTCGATTACTAGAAGAGATAAAAGAGCAGCACAAGAAAGACTAAGATAGGAAGTTCAGATGATTCAGATTATTGTTCAGACTTTCATTGAAAGGGAAAAAGTTGGTGTAGTTGAGGCGTGCTTTGCTTATTCGGATAAAATAGGTTATTTAAGAGAAACTGGTAACATTGAACCATCAGTTTCTAAATGATTACTTGGCTGTATATGATGTCCTCTTTGACATAGATGTAACGACACTGTCTCACTATCCATCCGTTGCGATAGGAAAAGAGGAGTTTGGGATGACCCAGATGAATACGGTCGTAATGTATCATATGGTGCTTGGGGGGTTATAGAGCCTCCTAGAGAAATATATGATAATTTGGAAAAATGTTTGTCAATTTATAGAAAATTGATAAACGAAAAAATAGATTCTGCTTACGAAGATTAGCAGGTGAAAACAAAGAAATTAAATTTGTTGAAATATGACAAAAACTATATTGTAAAAGGAGAAACAATGCTAACACGTTATTCCCGCCCGGAGATGGCGGCCATTTGGAGTGAGGAAAATAAATACAAGGCTTGGCTTGAGGTGGAAATCTTGGCGGATGAGGCCTGGGCTGAGTTGGGGGAAATCCCCAAGGAAGATGTGGCTAAGATCCGCGAGCGTGCGGGATTTGATATTGACCGCATTTTGGAAATTGAGCAGGAGACCCGTCACGATGTGGTGGCATTTACCCGTGCGGTATCTGAAACCCTCGGTGAGGAGCGCAAGTGGGTGCACTATGGCTTGACCTCGACTGACGTGGTGGATACGGCTTACGGCTATCTTTACAAGCAGGCTAACGATATTATCCGTCGCGACCTTGAAAATTTCACGCAGATTGTGGCAGATAAGGCGCGTGAGCACAAGCATACCATCATGATGGGGCGTACTCACGGGGTGCATGCGGAGCCAACGACCTTCGGTCTGAAATTAGCTACTTGGTACAGCGAAATGAAGCGCAATATCGAGCGTTTTGAGCGTGCTGCTGAAGGTGTAGAAGCAGGGAAAATCTCTGGTGCGGTTGGAAATTTTGCCAATATCCCGCCATTTGTGGAAAGCTATGTCTGTGAAAAGCTGGGTATTCGTCCGCAGGAAATTTCGACACAGGTTCTTCCTCGTGACCTCCACGCAGAATACTTTGCTGCGCTTGCGACTATTGCGACTTCTATCGAGCGGATGGCGACAGAAATCCGTGGTCTGCAAAAATCAGAACAGCGCGAAGTAGAAGAGTTCTTTGCCAAGGGGCAAAAGGGTAGTTCAGCTATGCCCCACAAACGCAATCCAATCGGTTCTGAAAATATGACCGGCCTTGCGCGTGTGATCCGTGGACACATGGTAACTGCATTTGAAAACGTAGCCCTCTGGCATGAACGGGATATTTCGCATTCGTCTGCAGAGCGGATTATTACACCAGATACGACCATTTTGATTGACTACATGCTCAATCGCTTTGGAAATATCGTGAAAAACTTAACGGTATTCCCAGAAAATATGAAACGAAATATGGAGTCAACATTCGGTTTGATTTACAGCCAGCGTGTGATGTTGTCCTTGATTGAAAAAGGGATGACGCGTGAGGAGGCCTACGATTTGGTGCAGCCAAAAACCGCTTACGCTTGGGATAATCAGACGGCATTTAAACCCCTGCTGGAAGCAGATGAGAAGGTGACAGAGCGCCTCAGCCAAGCAGAGATTGATGAACTCTTTGACCCGTCCTACTATGCCAAACGGGTGGATGATATTTTTGAGCGTATAGGATTATAGAAAATGAAAAGGAGGCTTGTTCCTCCTTTTATGATATAATAAAACTATGAACAGAATACTTGATACAGAACAACTAGGGGATGAGGAGTATGTAGAGCGTACCCTGCGTCCGCAGAGATTAAAGGAATATATCGGTCAGGATAAGGTCAAGGACCAGCTGAAAATCTTTATCGAAGCTGCTAAGATGCGGAACGAGGCTCTGGATCATGCCTTGCTCTTTGGTCCGCCGGGTTTGGGGAAGACGACCATGGCCTTTGTTATTGCCAATGAACTTGGGGTCAATATTAAGCAGACCAGTGGACCGGTGATTGAGAAGGCTGGAGATTTGGTGGCCTTGCTCAATGATTTGGAACCGGGAGATGTCCTTTTTATCGACGAAATTCATCGCTTGCCTATGGCAGTAGAGGAAATTCTTTATAGTGCCATGGAAGATTTTTACATTGACATTATGATTGGGACAGGAGAAGCCAGCAGGGCAGTACATCTGGACTTGCCACCCTTTACCTTGATTGGTGCGACAACGCGTGCGGGTATGCTGTCTAATCCCTTACGTGCCCGTTTTGGGATTACAGGGCACATGGAATATTATGCCCTGCCTGATTTGACAGAAATCGTTGAGCGGACGGCAGACATTTTTGAAATGGAAATCACCCACGAAGCGGCTATCGAACTAGCGCGACGTTCGCGGGGAACGCCCCGTATTGCCAATCGTTTGTTAAAACGTGTGCGGGATTTTGCCCAAATTATGGGGAACGGTGTGATTGATGACACTATTACGGACAAGGCTCTAACCATGCTGGATGTCGACCGTGAGGGGCTTGATTATGTCGATCAGAAGATTTTGCGCACCATGATTGAGATGTACGGTGGTGGTCCTGTCGGTCTAAATACACTTTCAGTCAATATTGCAGAAGAACGTGAGACGGTTGAGGATATGTATGAACCCTATCTGATTCAGCAAGGTTTCCTTATACGGACTAGGACTGGTCGTGTTGCGACAGCCAAGGCTTATGAGCACCTAGGCTATGAATATATTGAGAGGTAGAGTTGATGAATAGAGCATTGATCTGGGATTTGGACGGAACCCTGCTTGATTCCTACCCTGCTATTTTACTGGGCTTATACTGTTTAAAAATTAAAAGCACTTGAAATCCACTCTCTATGACAAATCGATTTGACCTTTTCTTTCGTCAATGAGTGAATCGTGTCCTGAAGTCTATCCATGACCTCCCTTAAGGAATGGAAAAAGCAATTTTTAAGGGCACCTCTAAAAACTTCAAGTAGTTGTTAAGTAAGCCCTATTTGTAAGCATTAATTCCAGTAAGCTTCGCTTTCGAAGCTTACTTTTTGCTTATTTTCCTATTTTTGGGCGCACTAAGCCCATGATGGCAATCCCAGTCGTTTG
>NZ_MSJL01000031.1 GCF_001921825.1 Streptococcus acidominimus | reverse complement strand
GAGGAGCTAGTCGCAGATGTGGAAAGCTATATCCAGTTTTACAATACACAACGTTATCAAACTAAATTAAACAACCTGACCCCTTGGGAATTCAGGAATCAGGTTGCTTAATATCTTTTATTATTTGACTGTCTACTTGACAGGGAGCAGTTCACTTCAAAGGAATATCGCTATTTTACAACACAGGCTGGCATCACTCTATCCATGTCACGAGTTGGGAAATGTATCGACAATGCACCAATTGAAAGTTTCTTTGGGCATTTCAAGACAGAGTCTTATCATCTCAAGAAATACAAGACTTACGAGGAGCTAGTCGCAGATGTGGAAAGCTATATCCAGTTTTACAATACACAACGTTATCAAACTAAATTAAACAACCTGACCCCTTGGGAATTCAGGAATCAGGTTGCTTAATATCTTTTATTATTTGACTGTCTACTTGACAGGGAGCAGTTCACAATAGCTGAACTAGAGAGTTTTCTATTATAGTCGTTTGGTTTAGGTTTTGTATTAATACTCGTCAAAAATCAAAATCTGACGTTATTCATTCACCTTGCTGAGTAAAAAGCTCCAGTGGAGGTTTTTAGCCTGTTCCCTTAAAACAAGATAGAACGAGTGAAACTCGTGTCAAGTGTGCCCCTCTTTGGGACATAACTGTTTCAGCTTTAGCCAGTTCTAAATATAGGGAGTATAAGCGACTATATTATTTCTGATTTTCCAAGACGCACATGCTTTGACCAGCGATGACGATCTGGTCAGCATTTTCAGTCATTGGTGGGAAAGTAAAGCGGACGGTCTGGTTCGCTTCTTTTTCATAAATAAAATCAGTATTTGAGAAGTTGATGATAAACTGAATTTTCTCCTCCTTGGATGTGACCGTATAGCGTAGGACGTATTCTGTCAGCCAATAGAAGTCGCAAGTTTCCTGAATGGTGTTATAATCACCTTGGCTCAAGATTGGGTGTTCTTTCCGAAAGGCGATGAGGTCACGGACAAACTGGATATGTTCGCGGTAGCGAAGCGCCCGTGTCCAATCAAGGCGGTTGATGGCATCAGGGAGATTATAAGTATTGTCGATTTCATCTTTGGTGCGGAAAAATTCTTGTCCGCTGTGAAGAAAGGCTATGCCTTGTGAAATGAGAAGCAGTTGCAATCCGAAGCTGGCTGCCCGCTTCTGCTGATGTGATGTCCAGCTAGGATTTTCAATGTGGAAATAATCAAAGGCCGTCGCATTGTCATGGCATTCGATATAGTTGACGGACTGCTCTGGACTAAGGAAGTGGCTGAAGCGGCTTCCTGTTAGCAGGTGCTGAATCTTTTCATGAAGTTGTTTGTTTACTAGGTGCTGTGGATTCAGTAGGACTTTTTTAATGGTATCGCGGTAGTCATCATTGAAAAAGGCGAGTTGCGGCAGTTTTTCAGCATTGTATTGATGGGCTAGCTGGTCAGAGTCAAGACCTGTTGCCATTTTCCAGCCCTCACCGTAGAGATAAATATTGTCATGGACTAGGCGTAATTCTGCTTCGATTTGCTTCATGGTTTCGATGTCAAGTATCCCCATGAGGTCAAAGCGGAATCCGTCAAATCCGTAGAGGCTAGTCCATTGGCGGAGAGACTGCTTGATGTAGTTGCGAACCATGCTGCGTTCGCTGGCTACATCATTTCCACAAAAGGTGCCGTCTGTCCGAAGACCATTTTCCTGATAGCGATAGAAATATCCAGGAACGATGCGTTCAAAGGCGTACTCTTCTGCATGATAGACATGATTATAGACAACGTCCATAATGACGCTGATATCGGCATTGTGGTAAGCTTGGATGGCTGTTTGCAATTCGCAAATCCGTGCGTAAGGGTCATCAGGCTTGCTGGCAAAGGAGCCTTCGGGTACATTGTATTGTACGGGATCATATCCCCAGTTATACACAGCTTGTGGAAAACTTTCATCAACACTTCCAAAATCATAGACTGGCATGAGCTGGATGTGGGTCACACCGAGTTCTTTGATGTAGTCCATTCCAAGGCTCATCTTCTCTTGTTGAGGAGATTCTGTCAAGCCTAGAAATTGACTGGCATGCTTGAACCCTGCACCCACTTGCTGGGAGAAGTCGCGGACACTCATTTCATAGATGATGGCTTGTGAGGGTGGTAGTTGAGTGCGGGCACGGCGGGGAGTTGAGAGTTTGGCAGGATTGATGACGTAGCTATCCCCTGCATTTGCCTTAGAAGAAAGCGCGTAAGGGTCGTGGACGGAAATCCATTCTCCATTGACTTTGTGGAGGTAGTGGTAGCTGGCTCCGTCTAGGTCACCTGACACAGTCACTTGCCAGACCCCTTTTTCCTTATTTTTCATAGCACAGGGTGTGCCGTCAAGGACTAGAAAGACTGCTTTTGAAATTGGTGCCCAGAGTTTGAACCGAGTTTCAGTAGGACTATAATGAGATCCTAGATCCTGACCATCATAGGTAAAGGTCTGCTCAAATAGGCTAGAGCGAACGATGCTGCCATAGGCTAGTTCAGCTGCGTTTCGATCCTGATCGTAGATTGTATAGTCGCTTGTTAGGTTTAGCAGGTGACGACTAGAGAGGTGATAGATGATGCTTTGCTCTTGCTCGGTGCGATGTTGGAGAAGGAGCTCTTCTTCGCCTAGATCAGATGCGATCGTAAAGGTCATCTCTGGATGATCGAAGCGCTTTTCAAGAAGAATTTGAAGACTTGTCTCGTCATCGAGAACGGCTTTAAATTGTCGTAAGGTCATGAGCCAGTGGCTCCTTTCTTAAAGTTCAGTAATGGTGTGTGGAATGACACGGCGATAGCAAATCTGCTTGTTCTCTTTGCTATCATTGATAATTTGGAGTAGGGTGTCGCAGGCGACACGACCTAATTGAATGGCGTGAACGTCTACATAGGCATCAATTGCGAGTTTTGGCTTGACAGAGTCAAAGGAGATGATGGGCAGGTGCACATTGATTTCATGGAGGTATTGCAAGATTCCCTCTGCCACCATGGTGTCGGTTGTGATAATAGCATCTGGTTTCTGTTTCATGAGTTTTTTCATGACCTTGTAACTACTGTCCTCTAAGAGGAAACCAGAGCTGAATTTGACCTTGCTATCATCAAGAGGGATATTGTAGGCTTTGAGGGCTTTTTTATAGCCCTTATAGCGGTCTTGGGATACAACGAGTTCCTTGTTTCCAGCTACAAAAGCAGGATTCTTGTAGCCCTTTTGGATGAAGTAGCTGGTTGCCTCAAAGGCTGCTTGAATATTGTCATTATCGACTAGCGAGATAAAGGGGGATGCAGCTTTTCCCAAGATAAGAAATGGGAAGTTGTGCTGGATTGCTAATTGTACCAGAGGATCATCTGGCTTGGAGTAAAGGAAAATCAAGCCGTCAACCCGTCGACCGTACACCATTTGAGAAATCGCTTCCAATCGTTGCTTCTCATCTTTTCCAGTGCTGATCTGAAGAGCATAATTATGGTCAGCAGCTACCTGCGAGATACCGCGCAAGGCAGTTGGAAAGAATGGATTTTGATAGAAAATATCGGAATCATCGGGCAGGACCAAGCCGATGACTTGGGAGTAGCTACTCACCAAGCTACGGGCATTGAGGTTGGGATGATAGTTGAGTTCGACCATAGCTTTGCGGACAATATCTTTGGTCTTTTGGCTAATCGCAGAGCTATTTTGAATGACGCGGGTGACAGTTGAGGGGGAAACCCCGGCTAGTCTTGCAACATCTTTGATGGTAGCACGCATAGAAACCTCCTAAGCAAGATCTCGGAATTTTGTGGTAAAAAAGACCCAGAGTAAGACCAGTACAAATATGATGTTTTGTACTGTGATTACGGTTGTCACTGGTTGACCAAATAGACCACTAAAACAGGCGATTATCGTCGGCAAACCGAGACAGTTAAGGGATAGATTGTAACACTCTTTAATCGATTGTAGATGAAAGAGTGTGGATTTTTTCGTTAGGTAAAGGAAGAAGGTTGCACCAAACACAATAAAGAACACATTTGCTCCTAAGAGAAAGGCAGACATGAGTGTAATAGTGAGACTGACCAGAGGTCGATTTTGCTGGTACCAGACCTGAGAAATCGTATCTGTCAAGGCTTGTTTATTTTGGAAGCTAGCTGCCTCAAAACCTTGATAAGACGTTTCAACTAGGGTTGTCCCATTCTTACGAATGATGAGCCTTTCGACATCGAATTGATAGGTAAAACCTTCCCCTTGCGGGATCTCGTTTCCGAATGTGATAGATTGGTTGTGTGCATTTCCTGTATAGGTCAACTGCCCATCAGCAAACTGACTATGTTGCGCTAGATCCGATACGACTGGTTCTGTCAAGGGCTCATAAACCCCATCAATGAAATTCTCTAGAGGGTAGGTGGTCAATTGGACGGTTTGCAAAGATGAGGGAATGACCAGAAGAGCGATCAGAAAAACAGTTGTAAACAGGCGTTGCCACAGAGTCATAGCATGCCGGTTGGCAAACATTTTTTGCGGTGTCACAATGCTTGAGAAATAAGAAAAGGGATAAGGTAACATGGAAGCCTCATTTCTATTATAGTCATTTAGTTTATCTTTTATAATTCAACTCGCTGACAAAAAGACCCAACTCATTGATTGCACGACAATCTATGTATCTTAGAATTGAGTTCAGCTTAAAATCTCGGAAAAAGAGACAAGTTTTAACTTTCTGGGAGATAGTTGTTCCCTACAAAGAGAAGGGTGAGAGATGGGATTTGAATATGCCATTCTGATACAGCTCCCTCACCAGCGTTTCCACTTGAAGGGATGCTGGTATTTGCCCTTGTCCATTTCCTCGATGGGCAGGGTCGGGTTCAAGAGACATACTGCTTCTGCTTTAAGCTCCTGTCGTCTTTCTGGTATTCATGGAGCATGGCGTTAGCTTTCTACTTAATTTACTTCCCCATATCCTTGACAACAAGAAAAGGTGGGACAAAGATTATCCCTTGTCACCACCACTCGTTAAACCGGATACAAAGTTCTTTTGGAGGAAGAAGAATAGGGTACAGATTGGTAGAGCAATGAGAATTGCACCAGCTGCGAAGTATGCGATTTTCAAGTTTTTCGCATCGTTGATAAAGGTCTGAAGACCCACAGCAACGGTATAGTATTCTTTTTCACGAAGCAAGAACTTAGATAAGATGTAATCGCCAAACGGTCCCATAAATGCCCAGAGTGCTTGTACTGCAATCATTGGACGAACGAGAGGAAGAACGATTTGCCAGAAACGTCTGAAGTGTCCGGCGCCGTCTAGTTTTGCTGATTCATCAAGAGAAATGGGTACCGTATCAAAGTAGCCTTTCATCAACCAAGCGTTCATTGGGATTCCACCGCCGACATAAAGGAAGATGAGGAACCAGCTTTGGTTAAGGGCATTGAGCATTAAGGCCATAACGAAGAAGGCAGTAAGGGCAGCCATGGTCGGTACCATTTGGATAATCAAGAAGAAGACCAAACTTTGTTTACGAGCGAGGAAGTTGTAACGGCTATAAGCATATCCTGCTAGTACCACTATACTGGTTTGGGCAACCATTGTCAAGAGGGCAATGACCAAGGTGTTGAGATACCAAGTGCCGTATAGGGTTTCGTTGAAAAGTTTGCTAAAATTCTCGAGGGTAAAGTTGATATTACCGTCCAACTTGAATGCCACAACGTTTCCTGATTTGAAAGCGGAGGTAATGGTAATCAAGAGTGGATAGATGATAATGACAGACAAGACGATCAAGTAGAGATAGGTCAAAGCCTGACTGAGTCGGCGTTTAAATTTTACAGAAAGTTTCATCTTACACATCCTCCATGTCAAAGGCATTTAATTTTTTGAAGGCAATCATGGAGATACTGATGACAATCATCGAAATAATCAAGGTCACGGCTGCTGCCATTGAGTATTGAGGAGATGTTCCGGTAGTCAATTTATAAATCCATGAAATCAGGATATCTGTTGATCCAGCTCCACCACCGACACTCCCTGGTCCACCGTTGTTGAAGAGGTAGATGATCGAGAAGTTGTTGAAATTGAAAGTGTATTGACTGATAAGTGTAGGTGCAGCCACCGCAAGAATCATTGGGAAGGTGATATTGCGGAATTTCTGCCAAGGGCTAGCTCCGTCAATATAGGCTGCCTCGTACAGGTCATTTGGAATGGATTGCAGAATCCCTAATGTCAATACGTAGATGTAAGGGAAACCGAGCCAAGCCTGCATCATAATCAAGGCAACTTTTGTCCAAAATGGGTCTGTTTTCCATGGAATGAGGAAATTATCAATAAATGGTAAGAATTTACTCAAGAATGGGAGTACCTGCGTATTGATCGCACCGACACTGTCGTTGAACATATTGCTAAAGCTCAAGATTGTCACGAAAGCAGGAACTGCCCATGGAAGCAGGAAGATAACACCGAAGATGCGTTTTCCTTTGATAAAGGGCTGGTTGGCGACAATCGCTGTCAAAATACCAATCACAATCTGGGCTGTTGAGGCACAAAGAGCCCAGATAATGGTCCATGATAGGACAGAACCAAAGGCACTGCGGAAGGTGCTCAATTGCCAGATATTAGAGAAGTTTGCTAGCCCCACCCAATCCAACAGGGCACCGGGTGGTAAGTGTTGGAAGTCGTAGTTGGTAAAGGCAATTAAGAGCGTTACCACAACAGGGAAGATAATCGCAAAGGTCATAGCGATGTATGACGGAATGATCAAGAGATAGGGGAAGCCATTCTCATAGATATTTTGCATCATAGCCCTGAGGGTGGTAGTGACAGGAATGCCACTATTCCAACGCTTTGCAGTATCTTTCGCATCTTTTAAATTCAAGGCATAAAAGAATAGATAGACTGCGATGATGATGAGGTGGAAAGAGCCACGAATCAGCATAAAGAGGGAATTGTCACGCCCGCGTTGGCTCCCAAGTGTGATGAGATTGGCAATCTCTCCAGAAGCAATGGTGATGAAGTAGAGGACAAAAGCAATGGTTACTCCGAGAAAAATAAACCCTTTTGCTTTTTGTTTATTATACAGTTGTCCAAGACCAGGAATCAGGGACAAAAGTAAGGCTTTACTAGGGTTTTGTTGGGTCATCCTAAAATTTCCTTTCTAGTAAGCGATAGTTCATATCATTTTGAATAAAAGAGGCTGGGATAAAGTTCCCGACCTCGTTCATTTTTATAGCTTGAACCGTGGAAGCAGTGCTTATCGGGTTTGCGACGGGCTGACCTATCAAGAGTCTATCCGTAGAGGCTAGCTCAAGTCCAGCGACATTAGATGATGTTATCGTCAGTTGAATGAACTTTAATTCATTGTCACTTTCGACTTGCCGTACTTCAATACGATCTACGTCTCAGTTTCTTGTTTTAAAGCTCATTCATTCGCCTGTATGTCTATCGCATTCCCTTTTCGTCAATCTGCTTATTGGCCGTATTTTTGTGAAATCGTATCTTCGATCAATTTCACTGCATCGTTTGCAGCTGTTTTTGCATCTTTTTTACCGCTTGCAGCTTCAAAGAGCATATTGGCAGCTGGTTCCCAAACGGTACTCATTTCAGAGATGTTTGGAAGTGGTTGTGCAGAAGCAAATTGGGCTACAACGGCACTTGTCAATTCATCGTTTTTGCCGACTGCATATTCACGAGCCTCAGTGTTGGCTGGAACTTCGTTTGTCAAGTCGTAAAGTGCTTTTTGTTGATCGGTTGCACTCAAGTAGTCGACAAATTTTTGTGCCATGTCAGGATTTTGTGATCCAACTGGGATAACCCATGCTTTACCACCACCGAATGCTTGGTACTCTTTACCGTTTGGAAGGGTTGGAATTGTTGCTACACCGTAGTTTACTTTTGCTTCTTTGAAGGAAGCTGCTTTCCATGGTCCGTCGATAATCGCTACTGCTTTTCCTTCAGTGAATTGTGTTTGAATCAAGTTTGCTGCAGCAGAGGTATCTTGTAAACCTTGAGGCCACTGGCTGTACCATGTTTTTGCGTATTCGATTGCTTTGATTGCGCCGTCATTGTTCAAACCAATGTCTTTTGGATTGGTACCATTGTCACCAAAGACATAGCCGCCGTGTCCAGCAAGAAGTCCGTAAGTGTAGTAGAAGTTTGTCCAGTCAGCAAGGAAGGCTGTTGTTTTCCCGTTTTCTCCCTCAAAGGCATACTTGCTGTCTTTTGCCATTGTCTCCAAGTCAGCAAATGTTTTTGGCGCTTCTTTGATAAGGTCTTTGTTATAGTAGAGAACGAGTGTTTCGATAACAGCTGGTGAGCCGTAGACTTTTCCACCGTTGGTTACGAGTGCTTTGGTAGTGTCATCTGTCATGCTGGTTTCAGCAAGTTTCACTTCTGACAATTGACCTTCAGAACCGAGGCTACCTACGCGGTCGTATGGCGCCATCATCACGTCAGGTGCTGAGCCTGATTGGTTGTCAAGAGAAAGGTTATCAAGTCCTCCAAGAGCATCCCCTGTTTTGATAGTGACTTTGACACCATTATCTTCTTCGAATTTTTTAGCTGCTGATTCAATATATTCTTTGTAACCTTGGTCCACATAGACAGTCAAAGATTTTCCATCAGCAGATGATTCATTAGAAGCTGATTTGTTTGAAGAACAAGCAGCAAGGACGCTTGTTGTAGCGGTAAGAAGAGCAAGGCTCTTGAGCAATTTGTGTTTCATATTATCCCCTCCAAGAATAATTGTAATATGGTAAGAAACGCGAGCGAATAACGCAAACGTTTGCTTTTCAAACTTATTATATCGTAAAATGAATGCGTTTGCAAGTCTTTTTTTCTCGAATTTGATTAAAATTTCGAGAAAAGATGTAAAAGCCTTATTTTATCTACTTAAAAAATAGATAAAATGCAGATTGTTTCCGAAAAAGTCTTGATTTGTTAGCGTTATCATTATATAATGTTAGCGAGCAAACGTTTGCAACTAAAAATGCAACAATGACAACATTATCTAAAAGGAGCTAGTGATATGAAAGAACGACAAAGTGGAGTATTACTTCACATCTCCTCACTGCCAGGAAAATATGGAATCGGAAGCTTTGGACAGTCAGCCTATGACTTTGTAGATTTTTTAGTGAGAACCAAGCAGCGCTATTGGCAGATCCTACCACTGGGAACGACGAGTTATGGCGATTCCCCTTATCAGTCTTTCTCTGCTTTTGCGGGCAATACACATTTCATTGATTTCGATCTATTGATAGAAGAAGGTTGGCTCGAAGCCCATGAAGTCGAAGGGATTGATTTTGGGGACAAGGCGACAGAAGTGGACTATGCCAAAATTTTCTATGGTCGTCGTCCAGTCTTAGAAAAGGTTGTCGCTCGCCTGAAAGAGCAAGGCCTACCGACAGACTATCAGAGCTTCTTAGAAGAGCAAGCCTCTTGGTTGGATAATTTTGCAGAATATATGGCAATCAAGGAGCACTTTGAGCTCAAAGCATGGACAGAGTGGGAAGATGAGGCTATTCGCAGGCGGGAAGAAGCAGCCCTTGCCTCTTATCGCGTACAATTAGCAGACCAAATCGACTATCACCGCATCACTCAGTACCTCTTCTTCCGCCAATGGTGCGCCTTGAAAACCTATGCCAATGACCGTGGTATCGAGATTGTCGGAGATATGCCGATCTATATTGCAGCAGACTCCTCGGACATGTGGGCTAATCCGCAATTCTTTAAGACAGACGAAGAAGGGCGTCCGAGTGTCGTAGCAGGTTGTCCACCAGATGCCTTTTCAGAGATCGGTCAGCTGTGGGGCAATCCAATTTATGATTGGGATGCGATGAAGGCAGATGGTTTTTCCTGGTGGATTGCGCGCCTACGTGAGAGCTTTAAATTGTACGATATGGTGCGGATTGATCATTTCATCGGTTTTGCTTCTTTCTGGGAAATTCCAGCAGGTGAAACAACGGCTGTCAATGGCTATCGTGTTGAAGCACCGGGCTTTGAGTTGTTTGCGGCGATCAAGGAGGCTCTGGGTGATTTGAATATCATTGCAGAAGATTTGGGTTCTGTGACCGATAAGGTGATTGAACTGCGCGAAACAACAGGCTTCCCAGGCATGAAGGTCTTGCAATTTGCTTTCGATCCACATGGAGACAGCATTGAAATTCCGCATAACCACCGCCGAAATGTCGTTGCTTATACTGGTACACATGATAATAGTACCATTCGTGGTTGGTATGAACACGAAGTGTCTGATGAATCTAAGGCCTACTTGGATGCTTACAGCAACCGTCGTCCTGATGAGTCGATCAACCATACCATGCTCCGTATGCTATTTGGTTCGGTTGCCTTTATGGCCATAGCAACCATGCAGGATCTGCTCGAACTGGATGGATCTGCACGGATGAACTTACCAAATACGCTAGGCGGCAATTGGACTTGGCGCATGACAGCTGATCAGCTGTCGTCAGAAGTAGAGGCTCACCTGCTTGATTTGACCACCACCTACCGCCGCCAGAATGTGAAGTGTTAGAAACGAATAGGACTACGGAGCAACACTCTCAACATAGAAGGTTTGAGGCTTAGGAAAGACAAATAGTATACGGACTTACCCTGCGGCTAGAAAAAGTATTGTAAAATCTTTAAAAAATCAATTGACAAGACAAAAATAAAGGAGTATAATCGGTTGTAACAAAACAATCATACAAAAGGGGATAATATTATGAAAAAACCGATTCATTTATATATTTTGGCAACTCTTGCTGGGATTTCAAGTCTTTTAAGACTTTGGGGAGCTTTCTTTTCAAAATTTGATGAAGAAGCAATGAGAGCCTCGTTTGCTAGTTTTCAAACTAATGGATTTGAAGATCAGATAATAAATGTGAGCAGAGCAAGTATTGAATTTAGTACAAATGGAATCAATAAAGCATTAGCTGTTATACTCTTAGCTCTGATTATCGTAACGATCGTTTTTCTATTCCAAAAGAAAAACGAGACAGCATCTTATAGTTATATCGGCTATCTGTTTGGAACTTTAATTGCTTCTACCTATGCTTACCTTGGTACCAAGGGGGTTGCTGGTCTGTATACAGAAGAATTGCTCCGTAAATCTACTGAAGCAGGAGCCTTGGGAATGTATGTCTTGAGTATCGTCCTCTTTGCTATCTTCTTTGGTTTGACGGTCTTCTTCCTTGTTCGCAAACCAAAAGAAAAACCATCCATGGCACAGACAGCAACAGATATTTAATACTTGTCAACAAACAGTCAATAGCTGCCCGCCTTGCGGAGCGCTTGAGCTATCACTTGAGAGCGTCACTGCGGTTTTGGGAGGTCAGCTTCGCTATTTGAACTCTCGCTATTCACAATTCTCAATTGAGAAAATGAATCAGATAAATAAAGTAAATCTCCTTGGAAGTCCAAGGAGATTATTTTACATTTTTTCAGGTGCTTTAACCCCGAGGAGGCGGAGAGCTTCTTTTAGGACGATACCTGTCGCGTAGGCCAATGCCAGACGGCTATCGCGCTCTGGGCTTTCATTGAGAATGCGGGTGTGCGCGTAGTATTTGTTAAAGGCCTGAGCAAGGTTAATCGCATATTTTGCAATCAGGGACGGTTCGTACTTGTCTGCTGCTTTTTCGATAACAGCTGCGAAGCCTTGGAGATGTTTGATAATCTCCCAGCTTTCTGCGTCGGTCAATTGATACTGGTTGTCAATTGTGGGGGTGAAGTTGCCCTTGCGAAGAATGGACTGAATCCGTGCGTAAGCATATTGGACATAAGGTCCAGTTTCGCCTTCAAAGGATACCATAGCTTCCAAATCAAAATCATACCCATTTTCCCGATCTGTTTTGAGGTCATAGAATTTCACAGCGCCGATACCGACAGCTTCTGCAACAGCTTCCTTGTCTTTCAAATCAGGATTTTTAGCTTCGATTTGGGAGAGGGCGCGGGCAACAGCTTCGTCAAGGGTTGGCTCTAAGAGAATGATATTTCCTTTACGGGTAGACAATTTTTTCTTGTCTTTGGTCACCAGACCAAAGGGGATGTGGAGCATATCATCGCTCCAGTCAAATCCCATTTCCTTGAGGACAGCTTTTAGTTGTTTGAAGTGGTTAGCCTGCTCCTGCCCAACGACATAGATGTTCTTGGTGAAGTGGTACTGTTCCTTGCGATAAAGAGCAGTTGCAATATCGCGCGTGATGTAGAGGGTTGCCCCGTCAGATTTCATGATGAGGGCTGGAGGCAGATTGTAGTCCTCGAGATTGACAATCATAGCACCTTTTGATTCCTGCAAGAGGTGTTTCGCCTTGAGAATCTCAATTCCCTTGTCCATTTTATCGTTGTAGAAAGCTTCTCCTTGGATATAGTCGAAGGTAATGTTTAGCTTATCATAGATGCGGTTAAACTCAACCAAGCTCTCATCTCGGAACCATTGCCAGAGTTCAAGAGCTTCTGCGTCACCGTCTTCCAATTTTTTAAACCATTTGCGTCCTTCTTCGTCTAATTCAGGCTTTTCATCTGCTTCAGCATTGATACGGACATAGAGCTTGAGTAGTTCTGAGATTGGATTAGTTTCAACAGCAGCCTTATCTCCCCATAACTTGTAAGCAACGATTAAGAGACCGAACTGTTTACCCCAGTCACCCAAATGGTTGATCCGAAGCGCCTTATAGCCCATTTTTTCATAGATGTTGGCAAGGGCATCTCCGATAACGGTAGAACGCAAGTGACCGACGGAGAAAGGCTTTGCGATATTTGGGCTAGACATGTCGATCGTGACCTGTTCTCCCTCGCCACAATCCTGCTGTCCATAGTCTTCTTTTTCTTCAATGATCTGGGTCAAGGTTGCATGTGAAATGGCAGCCTTATTTAGGAAAAAGTTGACGTAAGGACCAGTCGCAACAATCTTTTCAAATCCGTCGCTATCAAGTTTTTCAACGATGTTAGCTGCAATGGCTTGGGGCGCTTTGCGCTCCACTTTTGCTAATGAAAAAGCTGGGAAAGCAATGTCTCCCATTTCAGATGATTTTGGTTTTTCTAATAGTGTATAAATGGTTTCTAGATCGAGACTAGGAATGGCAGTTGCTAGTTTTTCAGCAACAAGCATTTTTTGATTCATAACAAACCTCCAGAGTTATTCATTCTATTTTAACATATTTCTGCTTTTACGCATGAGAAAATAGCTAAAATTTGTTATAATACTCATAATGATATAGTTAGAGGTAAATGAGTGAATAAAGCAGAACGACAACAGTTAATTCAGACCATGATTCGTCAGGAAAAGATTCGGACTCAGGCAGAAATCAAGCAGGGGCTTGAACGGCACGGGATTTCTGTGACCCAGACCACCTTGTCGCGGGATCTACGGGAATTAGGGCTGGTGAAGATGCATGAAAACGGCAGTTCTTATTATAGCTTGCCAAGGAGCGAAGAAGCAGCTTTTAGTCAGCTATTAGCTCAATATGCCTACAAGGTAGAGCGGGCGAGCTTTATTCTGGTGCTTCATTCGGAGTTGGGAGAGGCAGCCTTAATGGCTAATATCATTGATATCGAAAAGCCTGCGACTATTCTAGGAACCTTGGCAGGTGCGGATACCTTGCTCGTCATCTGTCGTGATGAAGAAGCCGCGAAACAGGTTGAAGCTGAGATAAATTCTTATTTAGATTGAGAGGGTCGAGATGACAAAAGAAAAAATTTCACCCGGCATGCAGCAGTATCTGGATATTAAAGCCGATTATCCAGATGCTTTTTTACTATTCCGTATGGGTGATTTCTATGAGTTATTTTATGATGATGCGGTAGAGGCGGCGCAGATTTTGGAGTTGGCTCTGACCAGCCGCAATCGCAATGCGGAAAACCCGATTCCAATGGCAGGTGTACCTTATCATGCAGCTCAGCAATATATTGATACCTTGGTCGATCTGGGACATAAGGTGGCAGTTGCAGAGCAGGTGGAAGATCCAAAGACAGCCGTTGGTGTTGTTAAGCGGGAAGTGGTACAAATTATCACTCCTGGAACTGTTGTGGATTCATCAAAGATCGGGTCAGAGAGCAATTTCCTAGTCGCTATTGAGCGTCAGGGAGTAACCTACGCCTTATCTTATATGGATGTCGCGACAGGTCAGTTCTTTGTGACCAGCCTAGATGATTTTACGAGTTTGTGCGGAGAGATCCGCAATTTGCGATCGCGTGAATTGGTCATTGGCTACCAATTGTCAGAAGAGGAAGAGCAGATTCTGACCGGTCAGATGAACCTTCTCTTGTCCTATGAGGATGCGGTAGTTGATGATGTGCAGCTGATTGATGCCTCCTTGATTGAAGTAGAAAAAAATGCCGCAGGAAAGCTACTCAGCTATGTCTTTCGGACGCAGTTGCGTGATTTGGTTCACTTGCAAAAGGTTCAACACTATGAGATTAAGGACTACCTTCAAATGGACTATGCCACCAAGTCCAGTCTCGATTTGTTGGAAAATGCTCGGACAGGCAAGAAACACGGCAGTCTGTATTGGCTCCTTGATGAGACCAAGACAGCTATGGGCTTGCGCTTGTTGCGTTCTTGGATTGACCGTCCGTTAATCGATCGGACAAAAATTGAATCGCGTCAGCGCGTTGTACAGGTGTTCCTAGATTACTTCTTCGAGCGTAGCGACCTGATCGAGAGCTTAAAAGGTGTCTATGATATCGAGCGCTTGGCAAGCCGTGTTTCCTTTGGGAAAACTTTGCCCAAAGACTTGCTCCAACTGGCTCATACCCTAGAGAATGTTCCTGCGATTAAGGCTATTTTAGAGCAGATAAATGAGCCTGCCCTTGCACCATTGATTGCAGGACTAGATGCTATTCCAGAACTCCATGCCTTGATTAGTGAGGCAATTGCTCCAGATGCTCAAGGGTCAATTACAGACGGAGATATTATCCAGACAGGATTTGATGCGACCTTGGATCAATACCGCTTGGTTATGCGGGAAGGGACGGGCTGGATTGCCGAAATTGAGGCCAAGGAGCGGGAAAAATCTGGGATTAACAATCTGAAAATTGATTACAACAAAAAGGATGGTTACTATTTCCATGTGACCAATTCAAACCTTGACAATGTCCCAGATCATTTTTTCCGTAAGGCGACCTTGAAAAATTCAGAGCGCTATGGTACGGAGGAATTAGCTAAGATTGAGGGGCAGATGCTTGAGGCGCGTGACAAATCAGCCCATCTGGAATATGAAATTTTCATGCGTATCCGTCAAGAGGTGGAAAAATACATTAGCCGCTTGCAGCGGTTGGCACGGATTATTGCGACGATTGATGTGCTTCAATCCTTTGCTGTTGTGGCAGAAAACCAGCGCTATGTGTGCCCACATTTTACCGATAGTCGTCAATTGACCATTGAGCAGGGCCGCCATGCAGTCGTTGAAAAAGTCATGGGCAAACAAACCTATATTCCAAACTCGATTCTCCTTGATGAAGTGACCAATATGCAGCTGATTACAGGTCCAAATATGAGTGGTAAGTCTACCTATATGCGTCAGTTAGGCATGATTGTGATCATGGCGCAAATGGGGTCTTATGTACCGGCAGAACATGCGACCTTGCCGATGTTTGATGCGATTTTCACTCGGATTGGGGCAGCAGATGACTTGGTGAGCGGGCAGTCCACCTTTATGGTGGAGATGATGGAAGCCAATAAGGCGGTCCGTTTGGCTAGTAAACACTCCCTTATTCTCTTTGATGAGTTGGGACGTGGAACAGCGACCTATGATGGGATGGCACTGGCCCAGTCAATTATCGAATATATTCATGATCGTATTGGCGCAAAAACGCTCTTTGCGACCCACTATCATGAATTGACGGACTTGAGTGAAACCTTGGCTCATTTGGAGAATGTTCATGTTTCGACCTTGGAAAATGATGGTCAGGTAACCTTCCTCCATAAGATCGCACCAGGCCCAGCGGACAAGTCCTACGGGATTCATGTGGCGAGAATTGCTGGTATGCCTGATGAATTACTGAAGCGGGCAGATACCATTTTGAAGTCCTTGGAAAATCAGGTTCAACTACCGCAAGAAATGGCACAAGTCACCCCGTCAGAGGCAGAAAGGCTTGGGCAATTGGAGCTCTTTACAGAGCAACACCCAGCGCTAGAGCAGCTAGCAACACTTGATGTTTACAGCATGACCCCGCTCGAAGCCATGAACGCCCTAGCGGAGTTGAAAAAGTTACTGTAATGACGAAGAGTATTTTGATTTCGATTAAAGAAAGGCACAACTGTCATCAGCGAAAGCTGAAGCAGCGGTGCCTTTTTGAGCGTCTAGTTTGAATGTAATGGGGGGTGCTGACAGAGTGATTTTTGACGAGTATTAGTCAATAAAAACAACCACATAGACATCTTCTACTGCCAGATAGGCAATGGCTGTTGAATTTTGCTAGCAAGTGGTGTTTAATAGAGGCAAGAAAGGAGTTTTTATGGACGTAAGAGTAGCTATCAATCCAGCTTTTGCGGAGGATCAGATACAGATTGAAGCGCGTAGTATGACCCAGGAGATTTCAGACTTGGTTGCTTATGCAAAACAGTTGGATAGACACCCGACAAATCTCACGGTGCGAAGAGGAGAAGAGGTCTATCTTCTTGAGTGGAGGACTATTACCAGACTTTATCTGGAAAACCGCGTATTGCAGGTCAAGGCAAACAATACCTGCTACCAATCCTCTCTACGACTGTATCAGGTCAAGGAGATGTTGCCGGAGTATTTCTTGCAGATCTCCCAGTCAGAAATCATCAATCTAAAGCAGCTAGATCACCTGCAATTGACCCCGAATGGCTTGGTGAAACTTGTCTTAGACAATAACGATGTGACCTATTCCTCACGTCGCTATCTTAAAACTATCAAGGAGGCTTTACACCTATGAAACGTTATCTTTATTCTGCTAGTTTGGGCATCACCATTGGCTTGAGTATTTCGCTTGTCATGTCTGCTAGTTTTGGACGTGGTACCTATCTTCCACTCAATCCCTCGTCTACTATGGGGCATTATTATCTAAGCCATTTCAATCTGGTGGAGATTATGGGAATTTCTGTTCTCATCTGGGCTGCGATTGGCCTATTATTTCAAGTAGCAGAGCAGATATTCGATCAGGATTGGAGTTTGGCTAAGATGACTTTTGTCCACTTTCTTATCACTGCTATCGGCTTTACCTCTCTAGCCATACTGGCAGGCTGGTTTCCACTCAATCTTTTTTGGCTTATTTTCTTTGAAGTTCTTTTTGTCATCATCTATCTTCTTATCTTCTTGATCAATTACCAATCCATGAAAAAGCGGATTACAACGATTAACCAAGAATTAGGAAGAGAATAGTTTTCATATATAGGGACTTGTTTTCCACACGCCAAATGCATGTAGCTAGAAATAGTTACATGCATTTTTTTCATGCGTACCTCGTGTCGTTCTCCACCGGCTTCCCTTGTATCCTCTCAAATCATCACCCTTTATGGTATAATAGGGTCATTAGAAAGACAGGAATAAGATTATGGCAACTATTATTGAATTACCAGAAGTTCTAGCCAATCAGATTGCAGCAGGAGAAGTGATTGAGCGCCCTGCTAGTGTGGTTAAGGAATTGGTGGAAAATGCAATTGATGCAGGCTCTAGTCAAATTAGTATCAGTATCGAAGAGGCAGGACTTAAAAAAATTGAAATTAGCGACAATGGAGAAGGAATTGCTCTTGATCAGGTAGCCCTAGCCCTTCGCCGTCATGCAACCAGTAAGATTAAAAGTCAATCTGACTTGTTCCGTATTCGTACCTTGGGGTTTCGTGGAGAGGCTCTACCGTCTATCGCCTCTGTCAGTCGGATCCAGATCGAGACTGCGACAGAAGCGGCCGTTCATGGTCTTGTCCTTGAAGCAGCGGCGGGGCAAGTGACGAGAGAAGAAGTGGTCAGTCGACCTGTCGGTACACGAATTGCTGTGGAAGACTTGTTTTACAATACGCCTGCTCGGCTCAAGTATGTGAAAAGTCAACAGGCGGAATTGTCCCATATTGTGGACGTGGTCAATCGGTTGAGCTTGGCTCATCCTGAAATTGCTTTTAGCTTGATAAATGAAGGGCGAGAGTTGATTCAAACAGCGGGTACGGGAAATCTTCGTCAGGCTATTTCAGGTGTTTATGGTATTGCTTCAGCCAAGAAAATGGTTGAGATTGCAGCAGAGGATTTAGATTTTCAAGTATCGGGATATGTGTCCTTGCCAGAATTGACGCGGGCTAACCGTAATTACATTAGTATCTTTATCAATGGGCGTTATATCAAGAATTTCTTGCTCAATCGTGCTATTTTAGATGGCTACGGAAGCAAACTTATGGTCGGTCGTTTTCCACTGGCAGTGATTGCTATTCAGATTGATCCTTACTTGGCGGATGTCAATGTCCATCCGACCAAGCAGGAAGTGCGGATTTCCAAAGAAAAGGAATTGATGAGCCTCATTCGTGAGGCGATTGCAGCTGCGCTCAAGGAGCAAGACTTGATTCCAGATGCCTTGGAGAATCTCGCTAAGTCAAGTACCCGAACCAAGGTGAAGAGCGAGCAAGTAACCCTTCCCTTAAAAGAAAGCAATCTATATTATGATACCGTTCGACAGGATTTCTTTGTCAAACCTCCAGTTGTTTCTGAGGAAATCAAAGAATTTGCTTCTGTCAAAGAGCTTGACAGGGATGTTGACAAACCTATTGACGATCATATTGACAATAAGCTTGACAAACCTGTCAATATCAAATTTGCTCAGAGAGAAGAAATATCAGTAGATGATCTAGAGCATCCAAGTCTGGGAAGAAAAGAATTAGCAACATTAGCCGATCGATTAGAAAATGAAGAAAGCTCAATGTTTCCCGAGTTGGAATACTTTGGTCAAATGCACGGTACCTATCTCTTTGCACAAGGTAAGTCAGGTCTTTATATCATTGATCAACATGCAGCTCAAGAGCGAGTCAAGTATGAAGAATACCGTGATAGCATTGGAAATGTAGATAGTTCTTCCCAACAGCTTCTAGTTCCGTACATTTTTGATTTCCCTGCAAATGATGCCCTGTCGCTCAAGCAAAAATTAGACGCCTTGTGTCAAGTTGGTGTCAACTTAGAAGAGTATGGTGTCAATCAATTCATTCTGCGAGAGCATCCAATTTGGATGAAGGAGGATGAGATTGAATCAGCTGTCTATGAGATGTGCGACATGCTCTTGTTGACAGATGAGGTATCGATCAAGCGCTATCGAGCAGAATTAGCGATTATGATGTCGTGTAAGCGATCGATCAAGGCTAATCATTCCTTGGATGATTATTCCGCTCGCCATTTGTTGCGTCAATTAGCGACCTGTAAAAATCCCTATAATTGTCCACACGGACGACCGGTCCTTGTTCATTTTACAACGTCAGATATGGAGAAAATGTTCCGACGGATTCAAGAAAACCATACCAGTTTGCGGGAGCTAGGTAAGTATTAGGAGAAAGAGAATATGTACGATTATATTAAGGGGCTACTAACCAAGATAAATGCTAAGTATATTGTTGTTGAAGTAGGGGGAATTGGCTTTATCTTACAGGTTGCCAATCCCTACGCCTATTCAGGAGCTATGAATCAGCAGGTAACAGTTTACACCCATCAAGTTATCCGAGAAGATGCGCATCTCCTGTACGGTTTTCGGACAGAGGCGGAAAAATCGGTCTTTTTGAGTCTGATTTCGGTTTCGGGGATCGGTCCGACAACGGCTCTCGCTATCATTGCAGTTGATGATAATGACGGATTGGTGCGAGCAATCGAACAAAAAAATATTACTTATCTGACCAAGTTTCCAAAGATCGGTAAAAAAACTGCCCAGCAGATGGTGCTAGATTTGGAAGGCAAGTTTGTTCTCTCCGAACAGGCAGAGCTTCCAAGTGTTGCGCTTGAAGAAGCGGATAGTACTGCTCTTGACGAGGCGATGGAGGCAATGGAAGCCTTAGGGTATCGACCGGCTGAATTGAAGAAGCTGAAGAAGTTCTTTGAAGGAACAACAGATACAGCTGAAAATTACATTAAGTCAGCTCTCAAGATGTTAATGAAATAGGTGAAATGAATGAAACGTTGTGGCTGGGTCAAAGAAAACAATCCCTTGTATATCGCCTATCATGATCAGGAATGGGGACGAATTGTTGAAGAAGACCAGAGGCTTTTTGAACTCCTTTGTCTGGAAAGTTATCAAGCCGGTCTATCCTGGGAGACTGTTCTCAATAAGCGGGAAGCCTTTCGCCAAGCTTTTTATGATTATGATGTGATAAAAGTCGCAGAGATGTCGGATAGGGAGCTGGAAAAATTATTAGAAAATCCTGCCATTATTCGCCACAGGGCCAAGATATTTGCCACGCGACATAATGCCCAAGCCTTTCTCAAACTTCAGAAAGAATACGGCACTTTTGCGGCATATCTCTGGTCATGGGTGGACTTTACACCGATTGACAACCTTGTCAAGGATTATCGGGAAGTTCCTAGTAAGACGAGTTTATCAGAACGATTATCTAAAGACTTGAAAAAACGAGGTTTCACCTTCGTTGGACCAGTCTGTGTGTACTCCTACATGCAGGCGACAGGTCTTGTCAACGATCACGAAGTGGCATGCTTCGCCCATTAAATAGTTCTGAAAAGCATTTTAAGATGGACTGTTGAAGGATTTTGGCTCGACAGTTTTTTCTGACGGCTATAAACTGAGGAAGAACTGTGACCGTAGGTCAAGTAAGTAAAACCAAGCGACTAGAAGCGGGCATTCTTACGATCATCATGAATTTTTTGTTGGTAGAAAGAACTATTTTTGAGGCGCATGTTTATCAGTTGTTTAAAAAATATTTTCAATACTGTTCCGTTATTTCTTTTTTTGTTGTGATTTTGAGAGGGAGAGCATCAGAAAATGAAAAGTTTAAATAGTGGAACGTAACACATTATGAGAGGAGAAATAATGAACAAAGTTACAACGAAAAATGTTTATACTTGGTTAAGCCTGTAGCTGCTCTTTATCGGTCAAATCGTGCCACTAGGTAGCTCGAAGGTCTTTGCTGCTGATTCGGTAGACTACAGTAACCCTATCTATGTCAGGATACAGCAACAAGTGAAGAACGAGTTGTTTACTGTTTTAATTACATTCTGAATGGCCGAATAACGAAGGAATAAAATATAAAAAGAATTAGGAAATGCCGATACTTTTGCTGACTTAGCGGCTTCAGAAGCATTGACAGGTGCTGATTTAGAAGTAGCCATTTTAAAAGTTATTTACAATGGTTTTGGAAATGATGCAGCTCGTTTACAAGCAAAATACGGTCTAAGTGATGATGTCTTCCGTCGGGTGACCAATATGCTGTCTGGTATTTTACAGGTCATAAGGATTTTCCATCTGCGGATGTATCACCAATCACTGGCTTTACAGCTGAAGAAAAGGCTGTATTTATGGCTTTGATTGGTCAAGGGGCTCCTTGGAAACTCCACCAGCAAATTCAACTTTGGATATCTATCGTACAGACGGCTCTAAGCCAAATATCGACAGTGCCAAGGCAACTTATCAAAACCTTCTTGGTGGAAATTTTATAAGCAAAGATACTGGAACAGATGTACCAGTTGTTAAGAAAAAGATTTCTATTTTTGCAAAAAAAGTCTGGGACAAAGCAGACGACATTGCTATCAAACCAGAAATTAGCTTCCAGTTGAAAAATAAACAAACAGGCGAAGCTATTGGTGAAGCTAAAGTTATACAAACTCAAGCTGGCCAGAGTGAAGCAACTGTTCAATAGGATGACTTGTCAGGAGAATTTTCTGACTATACCGTTTAAGAACTAACACAACTAGATGGATATACTATATCACCTACTCAGGGAAGTGGTACAGAAGCCAGTCCATTTACCATTACCAATACGAAACGTTCTACAGTGCCAGAGTATGTTCAGACTGTGCAAGTGAATAAAGAATGGGCAGGAGAGAATCTCTTAGCAGAAAAATCGGATGTTTATTTTGCTCTTTATAAACGGACAAATGGTGTTGAATCACTGGTAACAGCTACGGATGTTCCGACTATGAAAGTGAACCCACAGAAATGGCAAGGTAGTCCAGTTGTGTGGAGAAATATCTATGCTCCTGGTCGAGACCAAGTAACAGGAGCTATCATTGAGTGCTTCATTAAATAAGTTAATGCAGACGGTAGTGACTGGTCTGCACCAAATTATAGTCCCCAATTTATATTTTTATTACTTCGTTAACTCGTCTTGCTGTACCCCGGTACTAAAAATAAACTAAACGGCTATATATTTCTCGGTTTGATAAAAATCAAAGACAAACGCATTGAAGATAGGTAAAAATCTTGGAAAAAGAGAGATAGCTGTTGAAGTTTGGGGATAAAGCGAGGGAAATTCATGTCAACTATTTTTGTTTCTTGGTTTGAATGTGATTTTTGTAGCGTATTACGAATAATAAGGTAAGGAGGTTTATATGAAAGCAGAATTGATTGCAGTTGGGACCGAGATTTTGACAGGGCAAATTGTTAATACCAACGCTCAATTTTTATCGGAAAAATTTGCTGAAATAGGTATTGATGTCTTTTTTCATACGGCAGTAGGTGATAATACAAGGCGCCTCTTGTCTGTTTTGGATATTGCTTGTAAGCGCAGTGATTTGGTCGTTCTCTGTGGTGGCTTAGGGCCAACAGAAGATGATCTAACCAAACAGACCCTTGCTATGTTTTTAGGGAAAGAATTGGTCTTTGATCAAGCAGCACTGGATAAATTAGACCGCTTTTTCGCAAGTAGAAAAGGTCGGGTGCGTACTCCGAATAATGAGCGACAAGCCCAGTTAGTAGCAGGAAGCACGGCGCTCCACAATCCGGCAGGTCTAGCAGTGGGTGGACTGATTGAGCAGGGCGGTGTGACCTATGTTGTACTCCCGGGTCCACCGAGTGAGTTGAAAGCGATGTTTACAGAAAGTTTACAGCCTTTATTGCTGCATTCAAACCAGAAATTATACTCTCGCGTCCTACGTTTCTTTGGAGTTGGTGAAAGCCAGTTGG
Organism: Streptococcus acidominimus; assembly: GCF_001921825.1. GTDB lineage: Bacteria > Bacillota > Bacilli > Lactobacillales > Streptococcaceae > Streptococcus > Streptococcus acidominimus. The sequence continues at coordinate 4,417 of NZ_MSJL01000031.1, read as the reverse complement.
TGACAATTTTAGCTGATTTAATTGAAAATCAGACTGATCCAACCTTAGCGCCCTATGCCAAGATAGGAGAAGTCACCTTGCGGTTATCTACAAAGGCTGAAGATGAGGAGAGTGCTAATAAGAAGTTGGATCGATTGGAAAGAGAGATTCTGGCTCGAGAACATCTTGCTAGGTGTTTATACGGATACGGTGAGGACAATAGCTTGTCTAAGGTGGTGGCTCGTAAGTTAGAGGCAATAGGGACTAGCTTTGCAATTGTGGAAAATATGACGGCAGGATTGTTACAAGCAGACTTGACACTTGGTTTACAAGAATGTCAACTATTTAAAGGTGGTCAAGTGGTCAGTGATATGGAGATAAGCGCTGAAAAGGCAGAAGAACTAGCGCATTTCATCTGTAAAGATGTAGGAGCGGATTTAGGTCTCGCCTTGTTAGGGAGAGTAAAGTCGGAATCACAGGTTGATAATACCATGGCAAGCTATCTGATCGCCTTTTGCTTAAATGGTCGGGTGAGCATCACAGAAGTTGAGGTCGGGGGCTACACGGCACAACACATGCGCCAGATAGCCTGTTTGCATGCCCTGGATGGTATGCGTAATATTTTGTTAAACCATGAAAATTTGCTATAATGAGCTAAGAAACTAGAAGTAGAGGAGAAAAGAAGTTGGCGAAAAAACCAAGTAAAAAATTAGAAGACATCACCAAAAAATTTGGTGATGAACGTAAGAAAGCTCTAGATGATGCCCTAAAAACGATTGAAAAGGATTTTGGTAAAGGGGCTATCATGCGCCTCGGAGAGCGTGCTGATCAAAAAGTACAGGTTATGAGTTCAGGTAGTTTGTCAATTGATATTGCCTTGGGAGCTGGTGGTTATCCGAAAGGACGGATTATTGAAATTTACGGTCCTGAAAGTTCAGGTAAGACGACAGTGGCTCTTCATGCGGTTGCTCAAGCGCAAAAAGAAGGAGGCATTGCAGCCTTTATTGATGCGGAGCATGCCCTTGATCCTGCCTATGCTCAAGCGTTAGGTGTTAATATTGATGAATTGCTCCTGTCCCAACCGGACTCTGGAGAGCAGGGGCTTGAAATTGCTGGTAAATTGATTGATTCAGGTGCCGTTGATCTTGTGGTTGTCGATTCGGTCGCAGCCCTTGTGCCTCGTGCGGAGATTGATGGAGAAATCGGTGATAGCCATGTCGGCTTGCAGGCTCGTATGATGAGCCAAGCCATGCGTAAGCTGTCTGCTTCCATCAATAAGACTAAGACAATTGCCATTTTTATTAACCAATTGCGCGAAAAAGTCGGAGTGATGTTTGGAAATCCTGAGACAACCCCTGGTGGACGTGCGCTTAAATTCTACGCGTCTGTTCGTATGGACGTTCGTGGGAACACTCAAATCAAGGGGAGCGGTGATCAAAAGGATACCAACGTTGGTAAGGAAACTAAGGTTAAAATTGTAAAAAATAAGGTCGCTCCTCCTTTCAAGGAAGCCGTTGTGGAAATTATGTATGGTCATGGTATCTCGCAAACAGGTGAATTGGTTGAGATTGGTAGCAATCTGGGAATCATCAAAAAAGCTGGGGCTTGGTATTCTTACAATGACGAGAAGATTGGTCAAGGATCAGAAAACGCCAAGAAATACTTGGAAGACCATCCAGAAGTATTTGCTGAAATTGACCGTAAAATCCGTGTGCACTATGGCTTGATTGAAGATACAGAGCCAGCTGAAACGGTTGAAAAAACAGAGGTTTCGGCAGATATTCAAGATGTTGTTCTTGATTTGGATGGCGGGATTGAATTAGAAGATTAAAGACGATTGGAATAGAGAGGTTGAGATAAAGATACCTCAATCGTTAGAGAATGTGTCTAATTTTGGGGGCGAAGTTCCATTTCGCCCTCTTTTTGTCTAAAAAGATGCCATATTACGAATGTTTTTACAGTATTTTACAAAATAATGAGACAAAAAGTGAAAAATAGGTCTTTAGGCTGAAGCTTTTCTATGGTATAATGTAGTATAATTTGTTTAAGAAAATGTAGCAAAGGAGAGACTACATGATTAAAATTTATACAGTTTCAAGCTGTACGAGCTGTAAAAAAGCGAAAAATTGGCTCAATGCTCATCAGTTATCATATAATGAGCATAATCTGGGAAAAGAATCGATCAGCAAGGAAGAGATTCTAAATATCCTAACCAAGACAGAAAATGGGATTGCAAGTATTGTATCTTCTAAAAATCGATATGCTAAAAATCTTGACTGCGATATTGAGGATTTAAGTGTCAACGAAGTCATTGAGTTGATTACGGAAAATCCACGTATCTTGAAAAGTCCGATCTTGATTGATGAGAAGCGCCTTCAAGTGGGTTACAAAGAAGACGACATCCGTGCTTTTCTACCTCGTTCTGTACGCAATGTGGAGAATGCACAAGCTCGTTTACGTGCAGCCCTGTGAAGTACAGATACACATAAGAAAAAAGTTTGATTTTTTGAGTCAAACTTTTTTTGCGGTAGGATTCGTAAGAATAAAATTGAGTGAGTAAAAGTTTGTGAAATAGGTTGTAATATAAGGTCGAATCATTGATAATACAGAGTAAATATGGTATAATAAGCTAATAGAATAAAGAAAGAAGGTGTAAGTATGGGATTCACAGAAGAAACTGTTCGTTTTCGTTTGGATGATGTCAATAAGCAAGAAATCAGCGAAACCTTGACAAATGTGTATCGTTCTCTTGATGAGAAGGGCTACAATCCAATCAATCAAATTGTAGGATATGTATTGAGTGGAGATCCAGCTTATATCCCTCGTTACAATGATGCGCGTAACCGAATTCGTAAGTATGAACGGGATGAAATCGTAGAAGAATTGGTACGTTTTTACTTGAAGGGAAATGGGATTGACCTCTGATGAGAATAATGGGATTGGATGTAGGTTCCAAGACGGTCGGAGTAGCGATTTCAGATCCTCTTGGCTTCACAGCGCAGGGATTAGAAATTATTCCGATTGATGAGGAGAAAGGCGAGTTTGGATTTGACCGTCTAACAGAATTGGTTCAGCAATACAAGGTTGACACATTCGTCGTAGGCCTGCCCAAAAACATGAACAATACCAGTGGGCCACGTGTTGAAGCAAGTCAAGCCTATGGTGATCGGTTGGCAGAGCTGTATGGTTTGCCAGTCAAGTATCAAGACGAACGCTTAACAACAGTAGCTGCGGAGCGCATGTTAATTGAGCAAGCAGATGTCAGTCGCGGGAAACGGAAGAAAGTGATTGATAAGCTGGCTGCACAGCTCATTTTGCAAAATTATTTAGATCGAACATTTTAAGGAGTAACATATGGCACATAATCACGAACATGATCACGATCATAACCATGATGAACGTGAGTTTATCACCCTAGTAGATGATAATGGGAATGAAACCTTATTTGAAATTCTCTTGACCATTGATGGTCAAGAAGAGTTTGGCAAGAATTACGTTCTTCTCATTCCTACGAGCGCAGAAGAAGATGAAAACGGCGAAGTTGAGATTCAAGCCTATTCATACATTGAGAATGAAAATGGCACGGAAGGGGATCTCCAACCAATCCCTGAAGATGCAACAGCTGAATGGGATATGATCGAAGAAGTCTTCAACAGCTTTATGGAGGAGTAAAATAGCCCAGTGGGCTATTTTAGCCCTGCCCCTTGAAGTTTAGAGAGGGCAGGTAGTTAGGTAGTGTCCGTTTTTAGCCTTGCTTTTGGAAGTTTGAAAGAGTAAGTAGCCCAGTGGGCTATTTTAGCCCTGTCCTTGAAGTTTAGAGAGGCAGGTAGTTGGTAATGGTTGTTTTTAGCCTTGCTTTTGGAAGTTTGAAAGAGTAAGCAGTCCGGGCTATTTTAATCCTATCCCTAGAAGTTCAGGAAGGGCAGGAATTTTTGGTCTCCAATATAGAAGATAAGAGAGTGGTGTAGCCGCTCTCTTTTTGTTTAAAAATACGATAGAAGCTAATAGTCACTAGAAATATAGTCGCTCAGTTTACTTTTATTACTTCCGTTAACTCTCCTTGCTGAGTAAAAAGCTCCAGTGGAGGTTTTTAGCTAGTTTTCTTAAAACAAGAAAGAACAGAGTTCTACCTGCTCCAACAATCTGAGGAGAGATTGTTGGAGGTAGGAGATAGAACGAGTGCAACTCGTGTCGCACAGTCTAGGCATAGACTGCTGAAGGTTGGAAATAAAATGAGTGCAACTCGTGTCAAGTGTGCTCCTCTTTGGGACATGACTGTTTCAGTTTTAGCCAGTTCCAGATTTTAATTTTGGGAACTATATATCAGTTTACACCAAACACAATATGTAGTATTTCGACAGCATCAAAAAAAAAGACGACTTCCAAGAGGAAATCGTCTTTCTTGTTATTTCAATAGTTCATACTCAAATAATTTACT